>NZ_VPDL01000023.1:0-56745 GCF_013417705.1 Acinetobacter sp. YH12235
TGAATCAATTGCTGGAGTGGAGAGAAAAACCGTTAGTGATCCGATGCGATAATGGTCCCGAATTTATCAGTCACGAATTTGTGCGCTGGGCTACTGAGCACGGTATTCGTATTGAATATATTCAACCGGGTAAGCCACAGCAGAATGCGTATATTGAACGCTATAATCGGACTATACGTTATAGTTGGCTGAGCAAGCATTTATTTGATACTTTGGATGAAGTACAAGATTATGCAACAAACTGGTTGTGGCATTACAACCATGAAAGACCACATCAAGCTAACAAAGGAAAGCCACCTCTAATGGCTGCTTAACCTCTACTTTTAACTTCGGTTATTTATGGGAGGATTACCGATCACCTGAAATATTTAATACAGACAAAGGCAGTCAGTTCACGAGTGATGCATTTATTGATGTATTGAAATCAAATGGCATTCAAATCAGTATGGATGGTAAACTTGCGCAGTATACTGCTCATAGATTGATAATGTGATGGTTGAACGATTATGGCGGAGCGTTAAATATGAAGAGGTGTATCTCAAAGCTTATAGCAGTGTCACAGATGCAAAAAAGCAATTGAGTGCATATTTCAAGTTTTATAATTTGAAACGACCTCATTCGAGTCTAGACAAAATGACACCCAATGAGTTTTACTATGATCAGCTACCCCAACAAAACAAGGTGGCTTAACTAGAGCGGAATATCACTTATAGAAGTTGTTCAAATTTCCGGATCCATCTCTTTATTTACCGTTTGGACGTGAAGAAGCGAATCTGTTCTTTAACGTGATTGCCAAGCGTTATGAAAAAGGCAGTACGATATTGACGAGTAACTTACCCTTTAGCCAGTGGTCCAAATCCTTTGCAGATGATGTCACGTTGACCGCTGCGATGTTAGATCGGTTATTGCATCACTGTCATGTGGTACAAATATCGGGTGAGAGTTATCGTTTGAAGGATAAAAAAAGAATTGGGATTCAGCCCCAGGTTGAAATTTAATACGAGATCAAAGGGGTCAATTTTACTTTGCCATTTGTAAGGTGAAAGGGGTCAATTTTAGAATGCCGTTGACAACTTAAATAAAAAGTCTCCGACAAACCTGGTACGGTTCAGTCTGGTGAATTCCAGCAGTTGTTCATGGGTCAGTTGGCTTAAGTCAGGCAGCGTATTCATGACCGCAGTATGCCTGAGGTCATGAGAAGAATGAAATAGAACGTTTGGAGGATGGCAGAATGGTCGAGCTTGGTTTAGAGCATATTCACCACTTGCTGCAATCCAATTCTCTGCCAGGGCAAACCTTGGATCAGTGCCTGTAACTGTTCCGGGCTGAGGGCCACGGTTTCACCTTGGTGAACTTGAGCCCAGTGAAATTTGCCCTGTTCCAGCCGCCGGGCACACAGCCAGATGCCCAATCCATCATGTACCAACACTTTCATGCGATGGCCACGTTTATTACAGAACAGGTAAGCACAATGCGGTTTGATGTAGCCAAAGGCTCTCACCACCTGAGCCATGGTCGTATCCATACCTGCACGCATGTCCATGGGCTGAGTAGACAACCAGATTTCATCAATGCGGATCATGTTGCAAGTGCCTTGAGTAATTCTGCTAAAGCAGATATTTTCGATACTTGCCATTTTAGCTGAATATCATTATTCGTATGAGGCACGGTGATACACAACGTGATCCTCTCATCAATAGGTTGGCTGATTGCAGCAGTGTAAGGCAAAGCAATAAATGCTGGATTCACATGAGTAGGATCCTGCACGGCACCATCATGATGGCTGAAGATCCTGATCCAACGACTGACAAGGTTGGCATTAATACTATGTTGCAGTGCGACCGAAGCGATCGAGGTATTAGGATTTTTACAGGCATTGACAATACTGAGTTTGAATTCTTTGCTGTATGTTCTGCGTTTTTTAGCAACAGGAGGTGTTGCTGAATATATATCCATGTTCATGGATTAAGTCCCCACTTGTTTTTAGGTGGGAACTAAATTAAGGCTTATAGGATCGCTTGGTAAGGCTGTGTTAGCCGGATGCTTACCACTTACTACTCACTTGCCTTGTACCATTTTATGGCATTAAATGGCCTTAACAAGATTGAGAGGTGTTAAATGTCTAAGCTAATAAAAAAGAGAGTTCAATATTCTGTGGATGAGGCTATTTCTGAATCAGCAGAGTACATTATTAAAAAAGTTGGGCTAACCCCTGCATCTGTTTTTAGTATGGTCATGGCTGAAATAGCCAAAACAGGTCGAATCCCTGTAAGCAATCAAATAAGTGATGATGATTTTAATACAGCACAGCTCATAGCTCTTAGCCATAATATCCCAAGTGTAAAAGTATCTAATACAAAATCTGCTCAAGCATTTTTAAACGATGATGGTGGGTACTAATGGCACAGGATTTGTATTGGGCTTATGTTGGTTTGACAGATATAGTAGATGGCAAAACTCGCCCTGTTTTATATATTCGACAAACAAAAAAAGACTACATCGTATTCCGTTTAAGCAGTCAATATGACAATAAATCTGATTTTATTAAACGTAAATATATTGAAATTATAGATTGGGAATCGGTTGGACTAAGTAAAAAATCATGGATTGATACCGTACAGACATATCAGTTGCCAATTGATAAAACAAAATTAACTTACATTGGTAAACTTTCTAAAAATGACTATGAGCGATTAATTAATCATCTTAAAGAACAATAACTGTTTGTCCAATTAGCCGAATAATATCTGTCCAAGTTAGCACAAAATTTAATGATCATTAAATAAGAATTTGCACTTGGATCGCAGAATCCATAAATTGGCTGCAATCATCCAGGAACGTAGTGTTTCCACTGAAATATCGAATCCATGAATGGTAGTGAGCTTTTCATGAGCCAAGGTAGATCCAAATCCCAGCAGATGTTCAGAAATAATGGAAAGACATTTTGATTTTAATAAATCATCATGGCGACGATGGCCAGGTTGACCACGACTGGCATGCGCCATACCTGAAACACCATCTTGATTGAGCTTCTGTAATAACCAGGTAATTTGACGGGTTGAAAGATTAAGGATTTCAGCAGCACGGACTTGGGTAATACGATGATCTCGAACGTCTTGCAGAACAGCAAGACGTTGAATTTCTTTGTCAGACATAGTGATCAGCATCTATATTTCATATCCAGTCCATGATGTTTAAGCCATCATAAACTAGACATTTTTATTGGTGAGAATATAGACATTTTGAATGGGTTCTAACATGCCAATTGCGTATAATATAGATTATGTTAAATTAAGTACATAGTACTTTAAGTTCATAACTCTCTGTGTTTATAGATAAACAATATATAAAACAATGACTTATTAAAAAAATAATTCTAGGCTAATTTTATTTAAGTCTATATAGTGTTTACTTCATTTAGTTCTTCAATTGTGTAATGTTCTTCTTAAAGACAATCAAACTCTCAAAAAAGCATTCAACTCAAAATCGAATTGTTGTGCTGTTCAATGCTTCGACTACAACGGCATGTCTTTATCCATTACTCTATTCTTTATCTGTTTTGAGATTTCAAAGTGTAGCTACCCAACAATCAGATATGCTGTTAGCGGCAGTGTAAAAATGACCCCCTAATGGCATTTAAAAACTGACCCCCTTGGTTAATATAGCGGTCATTTTGGACTGCTCAACATGTTAACTTTGGAGCAAGCAGTGACAATCCAAATACTTCATCAACAAGGTAAATCTATTAAAGCCATTAGTCGTGAACTGGGGGTGTCCAGAAATACCGTACGTAAATATTTACGGCAAAACACCACACCTCAGTATCAGCGTATACAGCCTAGAATAAGTATCCTTGACCCATATAAACCCTATTTACTCCAACGTGTAAACGCAGCTCATCCTGAATGGATTCCTGCTGTTGTGCTCTACCAGGAAATTTTAGGGTTGGGATATCCAGGAAAGATCAGGATCTTGAGGGAATATCTTGCAACATTAAAACCAGTTGCTCAACCGGAACCGATCATTCGTTTTGAAACCCAACCTGGCCAACAAATGCAGGTAGATTTCACGACAATTCGACGCAACAACACGACTTTAAAAGCCTTTGTCGCAACATTAGGGTATTCCAGAGCGACTTTCGTGAAATTTTATGATCATGAACGTACGGATGCATGGATCGATGGTCTAGAAAATGCATTTCAGTTTTTTGCAGGAGTACCTCAAGAAATCCTGTTTGATAACGCTAAAACGATCATGATTGAACGGGATGCCTATCAGGAGGGGCAGCATAAATGGAATCCCAAACTGCTCGACTGCGCCAAGAAATACAGCTTTCGTCCTCGCGTATGTAAGCCCTACCGTGCACAGACCAAAGGCAAAGTTGAACGCTTTAATGGATACCTCAAATCAAGCTTTATTGTGCCATTGAAAGCAAGCCTGAAGACTTCGGGTTTACTGTTAGATGTTGATGTCGCCAATGCCCACATTGGCCGGTGGCTGCATGAAACCGCCAATCAGCGGATTCATGCCACCACGCAAGAAAAACCGGCTGTTCGACTGCAACAGGAGCAGCAAAAATTTACGCCATTACCGCAATCAGATACAGGTTCTAGCACTGTACCTGTTGCAGCAGCACAGCATGTCATGCCCTACGAGAGTTTGCAGCATCCCTTATCGGTATATGACCAGTTGCTGGGAGTTTCCTGATGAATCTGCAATACGACCGTATAGAGCAACTTTGCCAAAAGCTCAATCTGCCTGCCATCGCATCACAATGGTCACATCATGCACAACAAACATTAGGTCAAGATGGAAGTTATGCCGACTTTGTTGAAGCTATCTTGACGCATGAATATGCTGCCAGGCAACAGCGCAGCCAGCAGGTCCTGATGAAACTCTCAGGCCTGCCTCAAGTGAAAACGCTGGAAGGTTACGATTTTAATTATGCACTGGGTGCTCCCAAATCACAGGTGGTCGAGTTGTTCAACCTGAGCTTTATTGCTAGAGCAGAAAATGTGGTGTTTCTCGGGGCTAGCGGTGTAGGGAAAACGCACTTATCTATGGCATTAGGCTATAAGGCCATCATGAACAATGTCAAAACCAAGTTTATTACCGCCGCCGATCTCACGCTGCAACTGAGTACAGCCTATCAGCAAGGTAAATTGAAAACCTATATGCAACGTGCGGTACTGGGACCAAAGTTACTGATTATCGATGAAATTGGTTATTTACCGTTTGGACGTGAAGAAGCGAATCTGTTCTTTAACGTGATTGCCAAGCGTTATGAAAAAGGCAGTACGATATTGACGAGTAACTTACCCTTTAGCCAATGGTCTAAGTCGTTTGCGGATGATGTTACGTTGACCGCTGCGATGTTAGATCGGTTGCTGCATCACTGTCATGTGGTACAAATATCGGGTGAGAGTTATCGTTTGAAGGATAAAAAAAGAATTGGGATTCAGCCCCAGGTTGAAATTTAATACGAGATCAAAGGGGTCAATTTTAGAATGCCGTTGACAATGCTCGCACTTAAATTTTGGTATGAATTCTGGTTCCAGAAATTGAACCGTACCGGGTTTGTCGGAGACTTTTTTATTTAAGTTAGGCCACCTGACCTAACGGGTTAATCTTATCATAGTACATTGCTTCAAACTCAAAAGGCGATACATAACCCAGTGCACTGTGTACACGCTTTTTATTGAACCAATCTACCCTGTTTAGTGTCGCAAGTTGTACATCTGCTAAACCTTGCCAATCTGCTTTTAAATATTCAATCACCTCTGTTTTGTATAAGCCATTCACCGTTTCAGCCAGAGCATTATCGTATGAATCACCAGTTGTACCGACTGATGCTCGTAAATTTGCAGCTTCTAAACGATTGGTATAGCGAATAGAAAGATATTGCACACCTCTGTCGGAATGATGAATCACATTCTTTGGCATGCCTCGATCATGCAATGCTTGCTCTAATGCATCGAGCACCATATCTGTATTCATTCGTGTAGATACTTTCCAGCCAACAATTGCTCGTGAGAACACATCAATAATAAAGGCGGTATAGACCCAGCCTGAATTTGTTTGAATATACGTAAAGTCACTGACCCACAGTTGGTCAGGATGATCAGCAGTAAAATTACGTTTCACTAAATCATCTGCTCGTTTTTGGTCATCTCGGCTACGGGTGGTTTGTTTGTTCTTACCTCGCCAAACACCTTGTATACCTAGCTTTTTCATTAATCGAGCAACAGTACAGCGTGCAATAATATAGCCTTCACGTTTCAGTTTTTGCCAGACTTTACGTACACCATACCGACCTGAACTTTCCTTCCAAATTCGTTTAATCTCCTCAGCATGATGCAAGTCATGTAAATCTCGCTTTGCTCGATGTTCTGGATTTTCGCAGAGATCTAGAGTCCGGTAATAGGTTGAAGCTGCGATCGGTAAAATCCTACAAATCGCATCAACACCATATAAGTCTTTATTGTTATGGATGAAATCCACCATTATTTGTGTGGGCGGTCGAGCTCCGCCTTGGCGAAAAAAGCGGCTGCTTTGCGTAGAATTTCATTGGCACGCTTTAATTCTTTAATTTCACGTTCCATTTGCTTCATTTTTTCTTGGTCAGATATCTGTTGTACTTTAATAGGATTTTGCTGATCTAAATGCTTTTGATGCCAGGCACGAAGTGTTTCAGGAGTACAACCAATCTTAGGCGCAATTGCTGTGATTGCAGCCCAATTCGATGGATAATCTTTCTCGGATTCAATCAATAATTGAACCGCTCTTTCTCTGATTTCAGGGGTATATTTTAATTTTGTCATCGGGATAGTCTCTCAGAATATTGACTCTCCGACAAACCCGGTACGGTTCATTCAGTTCTTTGGACAATTCCCTTTTAGATCAATAATAGAGACTAATATCAATTATCTTATACATGGTATGTGGTTGATTCCATTAATAGTCCTTGGATTTTTTTTATTCACTGGTATTAAAATTCATCAGAAGAATATTAGTAAAATATCTAGATATTAACAGCCTAAAAATATTATCTAGCCCTATGCAAAGATATGCATAGGGTTATTACTTATTTAGAAATTAACGTAGTATCATTTTTTTTGGGAGTTTCAAAAGAGATTTTTTCAAAAATTATTAAACTAAAGATTAAGACTCCGATTAAGCCAATTAGTCCCATAATTAAGAAAGTTGCTCTAAATATCAAGCCATAAGTCAAAATTTTACTTAAATATTTTTTTCCCATATTAGCTCTAATAAGATTACTTTCTTCATTACAAAATATTCCAATATCAATTGAAGAATTTCTTTCTAATCTTTTAAAGACTTCTTCAGATTGTTTGATTAAAAAAGATGTTCTTTGATCTAGCTTCCAGAAAACAAATGCCGTAATACTTAAGAAAATGGATAAAAATATTCCTATGTAAGCAAAGGTACTTGAGGACTGAATGGAAACACCTATAGCGGTTCCTAATCCAGCAATGATAAAAAGAAAATAATTGAACATTGTTATTCTTTGGTTGGAATGTAATTCAAAGTACTTCCAGGCATGTTCAACAGCTTGTTCAGAATTAATCCTATTTGTCATATTAATATTACCCAATTGAAAATTATATGAATTATATAATTTATTCAATTGAATAAACTAATCTAAATAATTCTGCTTGATACTTTGCATCGTGCAAAGCATTATGATCTCCTTGTAAAGTAGGATGTACATATTTATCTATTGAACTTGACTTTGTATCGTACCAGCTACATTTTGTGGCTCCCATAAAAAGAGCTTTGATATCTATAGCTGATATACCAAAAGGATTTCTATTTAAATATTTTAGAAAATAAAAATTTATAAAAGACCAATCGAAAGGCGCATTAAGTCCTACAAATATAGGTCTAGAGTCCTCTGGTAAATACTTGAGTATCCAACTTTCAAATTGAGACATTGCTTCTATGGGGGGAATACCTTTCTTTCGTGCTTGGTCTAAAGTTATTCCTGACACTTTTAAAGCTTCTTCAATTGCTTGATCACTGATTGGTTGGAGCATTATTGTAAATTCTATATCAGGGTTATATACGAAACATGCTCCTATAGTCAGCATACTGTGTTCACCTACTATAGGACCTGCTGTTTCAATGTCTACAGAAATATAAACCTCTTTTTTATACATTCTTATGCTCCTTCCAATTAGAATTATGTTATCCAGCCATTATAGGTGAAGGCTTTAGCTTACTAAGAGCCTGATGGAAGTGTGAGATTTTTAATTCTGAATCAGGAAAAGCTAAAGAAACTGCCGTTGGATATAACCGTGTACGAATATCTGAATAAGTCCAACCTGGTTCTGCTCCGTGAGGAGCAGTTGCACTTACTAATTCGGCAATTTCATCTTCCGAAAAATCGATGTCAGACAAATCTTTAGTAAAAAGCTCATGTCGTTCTTCATTAGATGGGCGAACAAACTCTTCTACAATGGAAGCTCTACGCAAAACAGCTGCATCTAAAGCAGCTAATCGATTAGTACATAAAATTGCAAAGATACGGCCACCATGTTTTCTTAAATCATCTATTGCTTGAATTAAAGTATTCACACCAACTTTATCTTCATGATGACTATTTTCTTGACTTCGAGATGCTCCAAGCGAATCACCTTCATCAATAATAAGAAAAGCTCGACCATTTCCATGTCCAATAGACCGAGTGATTTCATCGAATGCTTGTGCAATGAGAGTACCCATTTCACCAACTTTACCAGTTCCTCTGACTTTATTACTAAGCTTAAATAGCAAAGCATCTTCTATTTTCGCATCACGAGCTAATCTATTAACAATTGCTTCAGCATTTGCAGTTTTTCCAGTACCTACATCACCATGAAAAATAGCTAAAGGATATTGATCGACAAGAAGATCAATAACCGCTAGTTTTTTCCCATGTTTTTGTTTACTCCATTGTTCTAACTCATCAGCCTGAAGCAAAAGTTGTACTTGTTTCTTAATACGGGAATATCTAGATTCAAAACCGAGTAATTTGTCAGCTAAATCATCAAATTGTTTAATTGGTAAATCTGTCTTAACTTCAAAAACTGTTGATTTACTCATGAGTAGTCGCTCCTATTAGCTCCATAACCATTACTGCTATAACCTCGCTCCCCTGATGCAGAAAGGCTACTGTGAGTGGTACTTTCTGTTGTTGAGACCCAAGTTATTTCCAATGGTAATTTGGAAGCTTTTTCTGATTCATTACGATATTTATCGGTATGTGACAATATAATTCTAATTCGTCCATCTGGTGTGTGGGGCCACATTACTCCGCCAGGTCTTTCAGTACCAGATGCACCTTCAGTTTGAAATATGTACTTAATAGCTCTAACTTCTGAACCATAGGAAGATATCAAAGTTACATCAACTTTAGATAAATATTCATTTTTTGCTAATAGTTCAATATCATGGGCATATTCTTTCGCTTTATCTTCAGTCATCGCTCTTGTGCTACTAGCGATCATAATTAAATCTGCTTTAATACTACGTACAACTTTTTCAACATCAGCTACAGTGTAAGTACTCGAATAAGTACTTGAGTATGATGAACTCATGCTTTAATCCTTAATTTTAAATTTATTACCGAATATTTCTTTCCAAATGTCGTTATCATCTTCTACTGATGCATAATTTGCAGTTTCCCAAGCTTGTAAGGCTATTTTGACGATTTGTTCTTTCTCTTCTATAGTTATTCGAGACGCTACATTATTTTCATGGTTAGCAGGATCAATAATTACAACAGGATCTGAAAAATATTTCTGCACCTTAGCCGAGTTCTCAGGGAAATCAATACGCTCATTTAATTCACTTTGAGCTATAAATCCTAAAAATTCTCTAAAACGTTGTTCAATATTTTGTGTTGGTCCATCACGATCTTGTAAATAAGCTAGTATCAACTCTAGATGAAAAGATTTAAGGCCCGGAGGGCACGCAAAATTTTTCCATCGTTTTGCCATACGCACTAAAGTGCGGTAATGCTTATCTGAATTTTTTCTATCACGAATAAATTGAATATGACAAGGAGCACAAGTTAGGTTTTTTTCTTTAGTTTTTAGATCATATTGCCAACCATGGTTTGGTTCTTGGGCATCTTGAATTACAGGAACTACATCTACACTCAGCCCACTTTTGACAAAAGTTACTGTAGCTGCTCTCCGTTGAATCTCAAAATCTTCAACAGCTTTAGTTGGATAAATTTTTGTGAGTAACGTGTAAATTAAGTCATTAAGATTGTCTAATGTCGAATCATCTACATTTTTATTACTGATATAAAATACAATATCTACATCGATAGGATCATCTACAGTTTTCTTCAAAATTGTATACTTTGCAAAAGAACCGGCTTTAACTACTTTTGCTATTTTTAAGTCAGAGTTTGAAGTGATATGTTTGCGTAACTCTGTTATTAAATTATCCACTTGTGCATGATATTCTGTACGTTTTTCTGAAGGTAAACGAAGTACATTACCATCATAATATTGAAGATCTGAATTTGTAAGTGACATTCTGATGTGTTTCCCCAAGTTAGTTATTAAGTGTTAAGCCATGAGTAATATAATCTGCTGTTACTGCAGCAGCTGCTTTTGCGGCTAAGTCATGAAAGCGATTGTCTTTTGTGGAATCACCAAAGTCACTAATTCCTCTAATCATTAACACGGGTTTTTTATGTAAAGCACAAGCCGCAAATACTCCTGCACCCTCCATTTCAGCAACTTCAATTTTTCCATTAAGTTCTTTTAAGGCTTTAAATTTTTCAGGATCTCGAAGAAGCTTCTCACCACTTCCAATAGTGACTGTTTTAGGCATAACACTTTTAGTTACTGGGCCAATTTCAATACTATCTGGAAGTATGATTTCTAAGGCTTCATAGCTCTTTATTAAGCGACTTTCTAAAGAACTTTTGTTAGATAAATATGTGCTAACATCCTGTCTAACTTTAAGATCTAACACTGTGCTTTTAGGCCGGTGTTCTGTAGCGCCACCTTCAATGAGAGCTGCTCCTTCGTATGCAACGACTTGTTCAGATAAAACAACTTCGCCTAAAGCACATTTTTCGCGCATTCCCGCAGCAATACCTAACATGATTACATTTTTAGGTTGTAATTCAATTAGTAATGTGGTGGTGATTGAAGAAGCATCTACATTTCCAGCGCTAGAAAAACATGCTATTGCGCAATTAGCCCGTATACCATCATTGCGAATTATTTCTGTTTTCCATACATGGAGACCCGTACTTGTAACTATAGGCTGTACACCTTCATTAATATTTAATGCTTGCCTTGCAGCTGATAATTCAATTGGTAAAGCTGTCAAGACTAATACATCTGGCGGAAGAGCTGCGTGTCTAGCTTGTTCCTCTTTATAAAAGATCGTAATAATTCTCTTTGCAATTTGAGAAAATTCTAATACAGGTTCTTCTAAAGAGAGTGCTGAAATACTTTTTACCACAGTAGAACCGGTATTTTGCAAATAAGTTTGAGGAGTGTCTCTAAATTTTTTTAGCAATCCTAATGCACCATTTCCATCTTCTTTATTTGATCCGATTTGTAGATCTAAAGGCAAAATAGGCAACCCTTTTTTTACCATTTTGTGAGCTCTATCTAATACTCCTTTACCACCACCTAGTGCAATCATTGCTGTAGCATGCTCAATTTGTTCTTCACCTACATTGCTACCTGTTAAGATTTCGTCATCAATACAAATATGTTCAGCAACCCCACGAGCAATCATGCTATTTAAAAGCCGTCGCTGTTCGGAATTGGTTTTGCATTGCAACCGATCATTTGATGCAACAATCTTAAGAAAGATTTTGTTTTCTATCCCTTGAGTTAGTTCGTTTATTTTTCTAGCAATAGTCCAATCAAAAACTAAAGATTTTTGAGTTTGATTTACAGGCTCTGCTGAAAAATAACCGATAAAGCTGCCTCCAGCATTAATAACTTCTGTTACAAGAGCTTCAACAAATGAATGAGCCTTATCGATTTGGTCATCATTTGTAGTAAGAGAAATGCTACCTGCAAGGAGAATACAACTATTTGAAAGAGAAACTGGATTACTCATTCTCCCCTTACCCCCTAAAAAATATAATAATTTTTAATAGATGAAGGTTACATTAACTATTGCAAGTGTTCTTTGAAAATTTATTTAGCTTTGTAATTTTAGTATGCAAGTAGTTTAATTGTTCACTCCTCCAGGTATCACTGCAAATATGGCTGTACAGTGGTAAGAACCCTACAAACGCGATTGAATGAGATAAAGTAATATACTGTAGTACCAGCTGTTAAAAGGAAAAACCACCAAAACACCTAGATTACTAATTGTTACTGAAGGAATATCCATAATTTTGGAAAAAGTTGTCTAGATAGAAGAAGAACTCCTAATAAAGTCGCAATTATTGCACGAGCATGCTGAGAAAGGCGGCACTCAAATCTACAGTTGCTATGTGAGTTGTGAGTTATGACCCGGCAAATATGATAACTCCAATAAAATCATTAATCTAAACATTTGCTGAATCTTCATTAAATTACTAACCACTGAATTAGATGGATGAAATGGTAAATATATAGTTGTGAAGGGCTTTGTTGCACAAACCTATCTGTAAAGGCTTTTTCAGCGATATAATTTTCAAATGAAGAAGCCTACACACAAAATCTACCGCACAACCAATTGGCCCGCATATAACCGAGCACTCATGAGTCGCGGAAATATTGTCATTTGGTTTGATCCTGCTACGCAATGGTATGCTCCATCAAAAGGCAAACAAGGGCGAAATCAAACCTACTCCGACGCAGCTATCCAATGCTGCTTAATGATTAAATCCTTATTCCGTCTATCTTTACGTATGGTCACTGGCTTTGTGCAAAGTCTGATTGAACTTTGCGGATTAAATTGGACCGCACCAGATTACAGTACGCTTTGTAGAAGACAAAAGCATATTGATATTGCAATCAGCTACCAAAAAAGTAGCGATGGGCTGCATCTACTCGTAGACTCTACAGGCATGAAGTTTCTAGGTGAGGGCGAATGGAAACGCAAGAAACATGGAGCTGAATATCGTCGCCAATGGCGTAAACTACATATTGGTATAGATGCCAAAACCCTACAAATACGCGCTATTCAGCTCACAACCAATAATGTCAGTGATTCACAGGTGCTTGGTGATTTACTTAATCAGATTCCACAAGATGAGCAGATTGACTCTGTTTATACCGATGGAGCTTATGACACCAAGCAATGCCGTCAGGTCATTGCAGATCGGCAAGCACATGCGGTGATTCCACCTAGAAAAAATGCGAAACCATGGAAAGATACAAAGATCAGCTCGCTAGAGCGAAATGAATTACTTCGAACAGTTAAACGTTTAGGCAGGACATTATGGAAAAAATGGTCAGGCTATCATCGCCGCAGTTTGGTGGAAACCAAGATGCATTGCATCAAATTATTAGGCGATAAATTAATGGCAAGAAGCTTTCCTAGTCAGGTGAATGAAATTCATGCACGTGTAGCAGTCCTCAACAGATTTACGGAATTAGGTCGACCACTTACCCAAGTTACGCCTTAAATTTGGCTCAATTAGGGGCGCTTTGCATTTCAAATCTTTGTGCAACAAAGCCGATGGAAAGTATCTACACGGATGAATACAGATATGGTGCTCGATGCACTTGAGCAAGCATTGCACGATCGAGGCATGCCAAAGAATGTGATTCATCATTCCGATAGAGGTGTTCAATATCTTTCTATTCGCTATACCAATCGTTTAGAAGCTGCAAATTTACGAGCATCAGTCGGTACGACTGGTGATTCATACGATAATGCTTTGGCTGAAACAGTGAATGGCTTATACAAAACAGAGGTGATTGAGTATTTAAAAGCAGATTGGAAAGGTTTAGCGGATGTACAACTTGCGACACTCAACTGGGTAGATTGGTTCAATAAAGAGCGTGTACACAGTGCATTGGGTTACAAGTCGCCTTTTGAGTTTGAAGCAATGTACTATGATAAGATTAACCCGTTAGGTCAGGTGGCCTAACTTAAATAAAAAAGTCTCCGACAAACCCGGTACGGTTCAGTCTCAATTTTCACACTTCATGCAACAGAGTCGTTTTTATCCTAAGGTCCTTACCACTTGTATTCTTTACGAACATATATCAAAAAAAGTGTAGCAAGTTGCTACACTTTTCGCTAGATCAACTCTTTACCAAAAATATCATTCAGTCTTTCACGAATACTATGGACGAATTCCGGATTACTTTTAAGTTTATGCTTCATATTTCGTTTAAAGTCATTCAACCCCATACCAATTTCAGCAAAATCCATTTGGAATAAAGTGTCATTAATGACAATATTTGCTTGAGAGTCAGTGAGGCATCCTACTTTTTTAAACCACTTCTTGAACTGCTGATAATTTTCATCATTATTAAAAATATACCAAGAACGTACATTCATATCGAATTTAGCCCCTAATTCTTTTACGGATGCATTGTCTTCAAATGGAACATCAAGATAGATTTTTTCAATCACTGCAAATTCATCCAGTGCCTTATCAGCAATCCGATGATGCAGTTTAAAATTCACACCTACAATTGGACGGCCTTTCTTAACGGTTTCATACTCTAATTGTAGATCTGTATTTTCGTTAATTTCTGCCACTATTTTGTCTAATACATAGCGTCTAAAATCTACCCAGCGATCATATTTGGTTTCATTAATATCAATCAGTGCTTTCAAGTTTTCTAAAAGTAATGGCACTTCATAACTCTTTTGATTGGCGTACTTAAATTCATTTTTAATGAAATAAGTATAGAGACTCATACTGGCAACAGAATCTAGGGCAAAAAGATGTTTTAGCTGATAGGTAGTAAAATTACCCCCAGCCAGTTGAGTGAAATACGGCAACACCTCACTGGTAAAACGAATCTGAATCGCATTTTTAGAATCATCTTCCCATCTTAACTCACGGATAATGGGAACGACAGAATGTACTTTTTTAGTCTTTCTTTTACCATTATCAGCAGGCTCCTCAATAATAAAATGAGCTACCCGGGATGAAAGCTCTTTGTAGATCCGATCTATTGCAACATTAATTGAATTACGTTTATTTAATCCTAGTAAATCTGCCAAATCATCCTTATACAAATAAATATAAGTTTGTTCGGTAATTTCACCATCTACCCTATTTTTCTCACTATAATTCGCAACCGCCATTGCATATAGAAGTGCCTTATATTCATTGGCTGATAATTCGATTGGGCGAATTAAACGGTTACTGGTACTGACAACGCCATTATGGCGAATGTTGCCTATACAGTAAGGAATATAATTCGATTCTTCTTGCAATGGTTCAGATTCTGTCATAACCGTGATATTTATAATTTAACTTAGTTTTTATATACAAAAGTGGAAAAACTTTCAAGACTTTCACCACAAGATTCTAAAAGTGGAAAGTTTGTCATCAAAAAGAAGCATTTTAGCCGGTTTTCTGCATTTAAAGTGGAATTAATTATAATCTTTCCACCCTATGATGACAGACCTTCCACCTTTAGTCTCGAAATTACAGTTCAGAAGGCCTATTTTTACTTTTTTCATTCAGATCTAGTTAGGTTAAGTCAGATAAAAACCCTGATGTGACAAGGCTTCCACCTTTTTGTTAGATTTAAAAGGTATAACTGCACATATAATCATCAGGAAATATCCAATAAAAAAAGATTATCCACAGGTTAAGAAGATACAGTGACAATCTTTCCACCTTTAAAGCTTAGTTATGAGACTTTATTAACAGCTTAAATATTTGTTTTTGCAATTATTTTTAAATAAAAATAGCAGATATAAAAATAGCAGTGACAAACTTTCCACCCTAGTGACAGACCTTCCACTTTAGAGTGACAAACCTTCCACTTTAGAGTGACAGACCTTCCACTTTAGAGTGACAAACCTTCCACTTTAGAGTGACAAACCTTCCACTTTAGAGTGACAAACCTTCCACTTTTAAATCTATAAGCATTTGTTTTATATAATAAAAATATGATCCTAATTATTAATTAGCTAAATAACTAATTATTCTAATTTTTAATTAAGCTAGCTTAGTTAAAAATTTATTTTTTAAACTGTTTTACAGCTGAATAAATAGGATTTATAAATTTAAAAACTATAGTAAGATGAATGAAAGTTATTTATATTACTAAACATTCAAATAAGGAAGCATCTGACACGCATGTCTGCAAAAATTATTACTGTTGCTAACCATAAAGGCGGATGTGGCAAAACAACGACTGTTGTACACCTAGCCTCAGAACTTGCCAATCTGGGCAACAAAGTTTTAGTCATTGATTTAGATCCTCAAGCAAACGCAAGTTTACACATTGGGATCCAACATCCAAGCGAAATTGCTGTCACTACAGCAGAATTACTAGTGGGCGATATTTCGTTGTTGGCAGATGCATTACAAGAAGAAACGAACTTTGAAAAAGTATCATTAATTTATGGTTCCTTGAATTTAGGAAAAACTGAAGATCAACTAAAAGAAGAAGCTCCCCGTCCTTCAGAAGAGTTAAATATCAAGTTAAAACTATTAAAAGATCTATATGATTTTATATTGATTGACTGCCCACCTAGCCTTAAATTATTAACCAGCAATGCCCTGGCATCCTCAACACATGTCATTATCCCTATCGAATCAGGATCACAATATGGATTATATGGGGTAACAGATCTTTTAAATCATCTTGAAAAGATCAAACGTATTAATCCAGATTTAGAGCTTTTAGGCGCTTTACTAATTAAGCATGATGAACGTCAGAATGTCTGTAAGCTGATTCGGGATGAAGCCTTGAAACAAGTGGGTAAAATTTTAGAAACCACAATTCCTCAAAGTACTAAAGTCAATCAAGCAGCCATTCTGCAACAACCACTTTTGAAAGTAGAAAAAAATTCAAAAGTACGTAAGGCTTTTGAAAGCCTTGCCAATGAAATTGTATTGAAAATTTAAACCTGAGAGCATTATGGCAAGCACCAAAGAGCTTTTAGCTCAGAAACTGAAACAGAATACAGAAAAACATCAGCAAGCACAGAAAGACAATATTAAAGAGCTGAAAGAGTTTAGACGTAATGTCCCTATTGAGGATATCAGCCGAAGTCTAAACCAGCCGCGTAAAATATTTGAAGAATCACAGTTAAAAGAACTGGCGGATTCTATTAATGAAATCGGCCTTTTGCAGCCCATTACAGTGCGTAAACTGGATAATCTGAAATATGAACTGATTGCAGGCGAGCGACGCTTACGGGCACATCAGTTACTCGGAAAGTCTGTGATTGAAGCCATTATCATTGATGCAAATAATGTAGAAGCATCTTTGTTAACCCTGGCCGAGAATTTAAAGCGTCAGGATCTGACAGATTATGAGATTTTTATTGGCCTGAACTCACTTGATGAGAAATTAAAGAAAAACAAGCAACGTTTAGCCAATTCACTGGGTTTAAATCGCGAAGATATGTACAAGTATTTAGCATACGAAAAACTGCCGCAAGCAATTTTAAATGACCTTGATGTGGAACCAGGCTTGCTAGGCCGTACTGCTGCAACTGCATTCAAAAAATTTCTATCGGATCATCTTGAACAACTCTCTGAAGCCGAAGTGGCCTTACTCGGAGCTTGGGAAAAATTAAAAGACAAAAAACTCGAGCAAAGCAAAGTTACTACTTATGCTGAAAAACTATTGAGTCAGAATCCAGAAAAACTGACCACAACATCCGTGGTCAGAAAAATTGAATATGCCGGTAAGATTGCGGGGAATATCAAACTGAATCAAAAACAGCTTAAGGTTTCTCTGAATATCTCGGAAATTGACGAAGCCAGTCTCTTACAATTAGAAGATTTCTTAAAACAGCTGATTCAAAAAAGCGAAAAAGTGTAGCAAGTTGCTACACTTTCTTAGCACCCTGAAACTAATTACATCCTCATGCATTATTGAATTTTATTTTCTTAAGTATGCTTCTTTACATTTGGTCTTTGAGAGTACTGTTACTTCGGACTGAGATTAAATTCTGCCTTTCTTCTTGTGGAGTAGTTTTATATTTATCCGGAAATATTATATATGTCCATATAAGCACTCCCAGTTTTCAGGTTTTGTATCAAAATAATCAATTCTTATCAGATTTTTCGATAGGGAAGTATATATGCTGGTGGAACATAAATAATTTGGTGGTGTTTCAAAAGGTATGCTGCCGTTAAAAAAATACGTTATTAAGGTAAAAGAAAGTAAGCATCCAGCTAACACAGCCTTACCAAGCGATCCTATAAGCCTTAATTTAGTTCCCACCTAAAAACAAGTGGGGACTTAATCTATGAACATGGATATATATTCAGCAACACCTCCTGTTGCTAAAAAACGCAGAACATACAGCAAAGAATTCAAATTCAGTATTGTCAATGCCTGCAAAAATCCTAATACCTCGATCGCTTCGGTCGCACTGCAACATAGTATTAATGCCAACCTTGTCAGTCGTTGGATCAGGATCTTCAGGCATCATGAGGGTGCCGTGCAGGATCCTACTCATGTGAATCCAGCATTTATTGCTTTGCCTTACACTGCTGCAATCAGCCAACCTATTGATGAGAGGATCACGTTGTGTATCACCGTGCCTCATACGAATAATGATATTCAGCTAAAATGGCAAGTATCGAAAATATCTGCTTTAGCAGAATTACTCAAGGTACTTGCAACATGATCCGCATTGATGAAATCTGGCTTTCTACCCAACCTCTGGATATGCGTGCAGGTATGGATACGGTCATGGCGCAGATTATGAAAGCCTTTGGCTCAATCAAACCGCATTGCGCCTACCTGTTCTCTAATAAACGTGGCCATCGTATGAAAGTGTTGGTACATGATGGACTGGGCATCTGGCTGTGTGCCCGGCGGCTGGAACAGGGCAAATTTCACTGGGCTCAAGTTCACCAAGGTGAAACCGTGGCCCTCAGCCCGGAACAGTTACAGGCACTGATCCAAGGTTTGCCCTGGCAGCGCATTGGACGGCAGCAGGTGGTGACGATGCTTTAAAACAGGCTGTTCCATTCTGCTATTCTCCAAACGTTCTATTTCATTCTTCTCATGACCTCAGGCATACTGCGGTCATGAATACGCTGCCTGACTTAAGCCAACTGACCCATGAACAACTGCTGGAATTCACCAGGCAGTTGGCGATGCAGCATCAGTCTCTGGCACAATCAAATCAAGAATTAGAAAAATCAAACCAGCAATTAGATGCCAGAGTTCAACATCTTGAAGTCATCAATCAGCAATTAGATTCTAAAGTTCAACATCTTTCTATTCTCAATCAAAAATACGAGCATGAACTCGCACTATTTAAACAGCACAAATTCGGCAGTAAAAACGAACATCTCACTGCAAAACAAATCCACCTGTGGGATGAAGCGGTCGAAGAAGATATTGCAGCCGTTGATCTGGAACTGGAACGGCTGAATGCAGATAAAACCGATGCAGCGACACACAAAGCCAAAGCAAATAAACCTAAACGTCGACCACTGCCAGATCATCTACACACCATCCGTATTGAGCATGAACCTGCATCAACCCAATGTGCTTGTGGCTGCCAACTCCGTCGTATCGGCGAAGATGTCAGTGAAAAACTGCATTTCAGACCGGCACAGTTCTATAAGGAACAGCATGTACGTGGCAAATGGGTCTGTGATCAGTGCGACACCCTGACTCAGCAAGCGATGCCCGCCTATGTGATTGATAAAGGTATTGCCAGTCCTGAACTGCTCAGCCATGTGCTGGTATCGAAGTATGCCGATCATTTGCCGCTGTACCGTCAGCGCCTGATCTATCAGCGGGCGGGCATTGATCTGTCCAGATCCACGTTATCTGACTGGATTGGTCGCTGCGGTGTGGAACTGGAACCTCTGGCCAATGCCTTAAAACAGGTGGTGCTGCAACAGCGGGTGATCCATGCCGATGAAACGCCGGTCACCATCATGCGGATGGGTGAGAATGAGAAAAAACCGAAGAAAGGTTATGTCTGGGCCTATGCCACTACACAGTACAATCCAGTTCAAGCCGTGATCTATGACTTTCAGGATAGTCGTTCAGGTCAGCATGCTGAAGCGTTCCTGAAAGACTGGCAGGGCCATCTGGTCTGTGATGATTACAGCGGTTATAAAGCACGCTTTAAATCAGGTCAGGTCATTGAGGTGGGCTGCATGGCGCATGCGCGTCGTAAATTCCATGAACTGCATGTGACCAAAAAAAGTCAGGTCGCTGAACAGGCATTAGTGCTGATTCAGAAACTGTATGCCATAGAAGCAGAACTCAGGAAAAAGACCGATGGTACAGCAGAACAGCGCCGCGAATACCGACAACAGCATAGTCAACCGGTGATGCAACAACTGTATGAATGGCTCAACCAACATCAACTGACTGTGCCATCGAGTTCTCCAACCGCCAAGGCGATCAATTACACTCTGAAGCGTTGGCCAGCTTTAAGCCGCTATCTGGATGATGGCAATCTACCGATTTGCAATAACTGGGTGGAAGTGCGACACGAAGTCGCTTAATGAAGTTGTTCCCCCTGCGGGAACCACCCGTGTCACCGGGTGAATCTAGAAGGCTGAATAAAGAGCGCCTTCGACAATGTAACGAGGCACCGCAAGGTGCGGGGTATCAATCGTGAGAGACGTACCCTTCTGGCAGCCATAGCCGGACAAGGGCTAGATAATCGGTATGGTGAACACATGTGAATCTGCGTAACGATCGTTAAGTTGAACGAGCGGAAATGGCTGATACGCTCGAACCAAAACGGTAATGGAGGTGGGAATTGCGTCTTTCGACTACGCATTCGTGACCCATACGCCTCCCGGTCGATAGCAGGCACCTAAGCCGATGTACTTCAGTAAGCGGAACGTGGAAATCCCGTATTACTCCCATTGGGAAAGCAGTTTGCAAAAACTGCCCATGGTGATGCGGGCGAAGGAACGAGGAAAAAGCGAATGCCAGTCTGTAATGGGTTGGATAGAGGTTGAAACATTACCCCACGCGAAAGCGGGCTGACGTCCTTATGGTCTCTCATCACAAGAGAGTGTGTAGAACCCTTTTAATGGAGGGAGAGCAAATGAATGCAGCAGTATCAGCGTGTGCACCTTCCAGCACATCGTGGGACAGCATCGATTGGATTGCTGTACAGCGTCATGTCAGAGGGCTGCAAGCGCGTATTGTGAAGGCGGTACAAGACGGCAGGCATAACAAGGCGAAAGCTTTGCAATGGCTGCTGACTCACTCGTTTAGTGGCAAAGCATTGGCCGTCAAACGAGTGTCTGAAAACAAAGGCAAAAACACGGCTGGGGTCGACAAGGTGACTTGGAATACACCCAAGGCCAAGACCGGTGCGATGATGTCGTTGAAGAGGCGAGGTTACACGCCCCTTCCGCTTCGGAGAGTCCTTATTCCGAAGAAAAATGGCAAGATGAGACCTCTCGGGATACCCACGATGAAATGCCGGGCCATGCAGGCGCTCCATCTGCTGGCTTTGGAACCCATCGCGGAGACCATCGCTGATCGGAACTCTTATGGATTCAGACCACAACGCTCAACCGCGGATGCTGCAGCACAGTGCTTTGGTGTGCTGTCAAGAAAAGTAAGTGCGGAGTGGGTGCTAGAGGGTGACATTCAAGGCTGTTTCGACAATATCAGCCATGACTGGATGATCGCCAACCTCCCAATGGACAAGGTGATTCTACGGAAATGGCTCAAAGCCGGTTACGTCTACCAAAGCAAGCTGTTTCCCAGTCTTTCCGGAACACCGCAAGGAGGTATTATCTCCCCGGTGTTGGCCAACATGACCTTGGACGGACTGGAAACGATGCTGGCGAAGAGGTTCCCTAACGCCAAATGGACAGGCAAAAAGCTGCAACTGGTACGGTATGCGGATGATTTCATCATCACGGGGTATTCTAAAGAGTGGCTCGAAAATGAAGTTCGCCCTGCCGTGGTTGAATTTCTGGCGCAGCGCGGTCTCGTGCTCTCTCAGGAAAAGACCAAAATCACGCACATAGGGAACGGGTTCGATTTTCTTGGGTGGAACGTACGCAAGTACAATGGCAAGCTACTGATCAAGCCGTCAAAGGCAAACATCAGTGCTCATCTCGATAAGCTGCGAGCATTAATCAATGCAAACAAAGCGACACGACAGGCCACTTTGATCGGTTTGCTCAACCCTATTCTAAGGGGTTGGGCCAACTATCATAGTTATGTCGTTGCCAAGAAGGTTTTCAACCAGGTAGACAGCGCAGTGTGGGAAATGCTCTGGCGATGGGCGGTACGTCGCCACCCTCGCAAAACACTCCGATGGGTCAAAGATCGGTATTTCAAAGTACAAGGAGCGCGTCGATGGGTGTTCTCATGTGATGAACAGTCCGCCGATGGTCGGAAGCGACAATACACATTAGTGTCTGCCTCGGACACGCCAATTGTGCGACATATCAAGATCAAGGCTGCTGCTAACCCTCATGACCCCGCATGGGATGAGTACTTCGAATCCCGATGGGGTAAAAGAATGCTGGTCTCCGCAAAGGGGCGAGCCAAGCTGTATCGGGTGTGGCTAAAACAAGGTGGTCGCTGCTGCGCCTGTCTTAAACCAGTCACCAAAGATACACCATGGCACAGCCGTCATATTGTGAAGCTAAGTCATGGTGGAACGGATGCAGTTGCTAATCTTGAGATTTACCATCTGTATTGTCCGAGGAGTGTTCAGTTTGCCAATGTCAACGATGTATAACCGGGTGCCGAATGGCGCCTTAGCAGAGGCTTGAGCCGTGTGCTGGGAAACTCGCATGCACGGTTCTTAGGGGGTTGGACGTAGGTAACTGCGTCTGACTACCCGACAATCAAATGCGACCTTGGGCGTTGGGACGTAAGAACTGGCTGTTTGCAGGTTCGCTGCGCAGCGGCCAGCGAGCGGCGAATATCATGACTTTAATCCAGTCAGCAAAGCTGAATGGCTTGGATCCGTATGCTTATTTAAGTGATGTGCTGAAAAGGCTACCGACACACAAAGTGACCCAAATTGAAGAATTGCTGCCGCACTGCTGGAAACCTAAATCGAATTAAAAATTGGTATGGGATTCAGCGGACGCTTACGACTCAAATATCTCTTGCCGTAGATAAAATTATAGATTGAATCTTTGAGCGCATATTGAGCAACAACTTGTGGCGTATCACCTGTATCCAAAAAAATGTAGCAGCTCTTAATTTCTTCTTGCATGGACAGATTTTTAGAAGTCATCACTCATAGCCTCTGATTTATTATTAGCGCGTACCCGAATTTTTTTGGTAGCAAGTGTTTTCCAACTTCGTCATTTTGTGGGTTCGCAATATTAAGCAAACTATTTTCCAAGCCAAATACAACGAGAATGGAAATAAGATTTTTTAGGTTAGAGCTGGGTTTGCCGCTTTCAAGTCGTGAGATTGTCTTTTCATCCACATGCACACGGTTAGCCAATTCGCTAATCGTCATATTCCGGTTCATGCGTGCTGTTTTGATTTAGTATAAAATAAAGTTAGTAAATAAATCATATAATTCAGATACTTTTTTAGTAAATATAAAATCTATTTGATTCTATTTTGTTAAATTTGAGACTTTTATATTCTATTATTTTAACGCTAAAAATAATTTACCTGTGCAGAAAAAAAATGATGACACCATTGCTCATTGATGCATTAACAATATCTGAAGGTAGGTTTGAAAAACCATGCCCAGCTTTAGTTTTGAAAATGATGTTACTCAATGGGGAAATAAGCAGTGAGTTTTCAGAAAAAATTAAAAATCAAGCATTACTACTGCTCGCGATATCGTAAGTTACTGCTTGCTGTCGATAGGGATTTATGTAAGGTAATAAAAAGTCTAAAGGACAGTGTGAAAAGAAGACACTGGGGAAAATGGATAAAGCACAGGACAATATGGTGGTTGTAGACCAACTTCGGCTAAAGCGTTTAGATCCAGAAGAAATGATTTTATTTGGCGGATTCAAGCGGCAAGTGCAACAGTATAAAAACCAGCCATCACTTCACTCGGTGTATACTAACCTAGGGTTTTTCTAGGACGATGGTTGGGTGCAAATTCTATCTACTCTATTTGTTCCTTTGACACGTCATCAAACGATGATGATTTTGGCAGATATTGACGGATTAAACCATTCGTATTTTCATTTCTAGCTCGCTGAATAGACTTGTAAGGATCAGCAAAATACGTCTCTATGCCAGCATCAGTAATTCTTTTGTGTTCGGAAAATTCTTTGCCATTATCAAATGTCACACTATAAGCATGGCTCATTTGTAAACGATCTAATGCACAAGTAATCGTTTGAGAGGATGCTCTCGTTGGCCCTAAATGAACAATATGTACATACAGGCTCTTTCGATCAACGAGAGTCAATAAAGCACCTTTATGATGTTTACCAATCACCGTGTCACCTTCGAAATCTCCTAAACGTTGTCGTTGATCAAGGTACATCCAGCCAACCGCGTTGTGTTAAAGCACCTGAAATTTGTTCTGGTGACCAGTCCAAACCAATCAAATAATCAATATAAGCGAAGGCAAATGCTGTCATTGATGATGAAGGACGGTACCGTCTTTGACTTGCAAATTTAGCTGCCTGTTGAGCTCTATATCCACGTTGCCCAGTATTTCTTTTTAATTCACGGTAGATGGTTGATCGTGAAAGTCCTAACTCCCGAGCAAGGGTAGCGACTGAACTTTTACTTTTCAAATTTGCCAAGGACAAAATTCTTGAGGAATATCACGCCATGTGGCGCATGTACGCAGTTTCCATAAGATCGCTTCCATGATATTTCTACTATTCTTTGAACGGTAGCAATCATGTAATCGCATAGTATCTTGAATTTGCTGACAGATATCATCGGTAAGAAGAGTACGTGCCATTGAAAATATAGAAATAAAAATAAGTCAAAGGAAGATTTTAAGTATTTAAAACCAATTCTTCAAATGAGGACACGCCCTAATAATATTTATTAAGTCGATAATCGAGCTTTGCTCGACTAATACCCAACAAACGGGCCGCTTCAGACACATTGTGTTTGGCTTTTTGCATCGCGGTGATAATCAGTTGTTGTTCATGTTGTTCTAAAACCCCAACCTTGGCAAGGTCACCGAGATTTATTCCATTAAATGACCTTAATTATAAGTATATGATTTGATTACTGGTATATAGTTTTTGGTGGAGTAAAATTTTGATCAATTTAGATCATTTAATGTGGTTTTGGTCACTTCATTTTAGACATTTTAGTTTATAAAAGTCACCTATGTTTTGATGCTGATTTTCGTGAGAAATAACAACAATATATAGTTTAATATAATGATTATTAATAATTTATAAATCGACTACAACATGTAGTAGCGAAGATGCTCAAAATGCACTTACTACGTAACATCAGTTAAATAAAAGTCTCCCACAAACCCAATACGGTTCACTTGGGCCTATGCAGTCTGAAATAGGTTTATAAACTTAATCTGATCTTAAGAACTTAATGTTAGCTTTGTAGAGAAAATCTCTTGAAGGATGAAACGAGTGGATCAGCGAGTAGATGTACTAAATTTTAAAAAACTATTATATCTAATGAGCGTCTTGATCTTGATTAGCCTTGGGCTATGGTGGGGAAGTAAGCTGCTCTCGAATAAAAATATAGAGGCTAAAGTAGAGAGACAGGTTTCAGAGGCTGAGAGGAGTCCTGAAGTCTCAGAGCAACAAATCTTAATTTCTTCAAAACAAATTGAGCAAGTTGGGATCAAATTACACACATTAGGTGCTTCTTCTACTAACATACAAAAACAAATTATTTTACAAGGGCAAGTACAGTGGTCACCAGAAAGCAAAGTTGTACTGACTAGTCCTGTTTCAGGAATGGTGCAGCAAGTTTTGGTACAACCCTTGGCAGAAGTTACCCGGAATCATCATGTACTTGCTGTACATAGTCCAGATTTAATTCAGATTCAAAATGAAATATTGCAGCTTCGTGCTCAACAACAATTAGCCCAGCAAAATTTAACACGTGAACGTAGCTTATATGCTGAAGGCATTATTGCCGAGAAGCGTGTGCAAGAGGCACAGAATCAAGTACAGCGTCTTAATATTAACTTAGGTGCAAAACAGCGAATGCTGCAATTTATGGGAGGAGGGCAGGTAAATAGTCTAAATTCCATTGTCTATGTTAAAAGCCCAACAAGTGGTTATATAGAAAACTTACAGGTTTCTACAGGTCAGTATGTTGAGGCTGGTACAGTATTAGGTCAACTTGTAAACGCTGATTCACCGTTACAATTGTTATTACAAGCTAATTTAGCTGACAGTAAATATGTGCATATTGGGGATGTTGTTCAGGTTGAAGGTTGTGATATTACAGGGCATATACAAAATATCGCTCCAGCACTTGTAGGGAATACACAAACTCAAAATATCATCGTACAAATGGATACCAAACATAATTGTTTGCGGGTGCAACAATTTGTCAAAGTTCATGTTCAAAGTAAGCAGCCAACAGTAATTGCAGCATGGCCAGTACCAAGTACTGCCATAACCTCACAAGATGGTAAACACATTATTTTTGTTAAAAATCAGAAGGGGTTTGAAGCTGTAACGGTTGAAGTTCTATCAGCTGATCAGCAGCAAAGTTATATTACAGCTGAAAAATTAAAACCCAAAATGCAACTTGCTATCAGTGGTGTAGAGCGTCTCAAGGCGGTGTGGTCTGGCTTTGGTGCAGAGCAAGCACCTATTAGCACTACAGAACGTTGAGGTGAGACATATGTTAAAACGTCTTATCGCCTTTTCACTTAGTCAGCGCATTTTAATATTATTGCTCACATTGGCGATCAGTGTGGCAGGCTACATTGCTTTTACGAAACTACCAATTGATGCTTTTCCTGATGTGTCAAGTACGCAAGTACAAATTGTGATGAAATCGCCCGGCATGACGCCCGAAGAGGTGGAAAGCCGTATTGTTGTACCCATTGAACAAGAAATGTTGGGAATATCTCATCAGACAGTAATGCGTTCGCAATCTAAATACGCGATTGCGATTATCACATTAGACTTTGCTGAAGGCACTGACCCTTATTGGGCTAGACAACAGGTGAATGAACGTTTAAGTAATGTGATGTCTGCATTACCAAGTAGTACGTCAGGTGGAATTGCACCCATGACGACCCCATTAGGTGAATCTTTTATGTTTACCTTACATGGGCCACTCAGTGATATGGAAAAACGAACTCTACTTGATCGGGTGGTTCGTCCACAACTTCGTAAAATTGAAGGGGTCGCCGATGTTAACGCTTTGGGGGGACTTGTTCGTACATTTGAAGTGACCCCTAATTTAGAGGCCCTGGCGGCACGAGGCTTATCTTTAACACAGCTACAACAGGCAATCGAGCTAAATAATGCCAGTGATGGTGCTGGGCGGCTTAATGAAAATGGAGAGTCATTACTGATCCGAAGCGATAGCCGCGTCAGAAACCTTGAAGAGTTAGGCGATATTATTGTTTCTAGCCATCAAGGAACATTGGTGCGGGTTAAAGATGTTGCACAGGTACATACTGGAGCACTCACACGCTATGGTGCAGTGACTGAAAATGGCCAAGGTGAGGCTGTCCAAGGTATTGTATTAACTTTAAAAGGTGCGAATGCACGTCAAGTCGTTCAACATGTTCGTGAGCATTTGTCCGACATTGAAAAAACTCTGCCACAGGGTACAACGATTGAACCATTTTATGATCGTGGTGAGTTGGTAAACCGAGCCATTCATACCGTAAGTAAAACGTTATTAGAAGCTATTGTCTTAGTCTTGATTTTACTTTTATTGTTCTTAGGAAACCTAAGGTCTGCTTTAGTGGTTGCGGCAGTTTTACCATTATCTGCACTAAGTACTTTTTTGATGATGCACCATTTTGGTTTAAGTGCCAATTTAATGTCTTTAGGTGGTTTGACGATTGCGATTGGTTTATTAGTGGATGCTGCAGTTGTAGTGGTTGAAAATATTGAAATGCAACTTGCTGAAGCAAAAGAGTCACCGCAACGTTCTTTTTTACCGCCATTAAATATGATTTACCGCGCAGTGTCTGAGGTTGCAGTACCAGTCACAGCAGGCATGATCATTATTATGTTAGTGTTTATTCCATTGGTCACGCTTGAAGGATTGGAAGGGAAGCTCTTTTCACCTGTGGCTTTAACAATTGTATTTGCTTTATCAAGTTCACTAATTTTTTCTTTGACAGTGATTCCTGTACTGTGTTCATTCTTTCTAAAACCGAAAGCACATCACACACCCTTTTTAGTAGCTAAATTAGAAACTGGTTACCGAAAACTTTTGAATCTGAGTTTAGCCCATCCTAAACAGATTTATGTCTTAGCAGGTGGTACCTTACTTCTGGCTGCATTGATTTTCCCATTCATTGGAAAGTCATTTATGCCAACCATGGATGAGGGAGATACTATTTTACAGTTAGAAAAAATCCCTTCGATTAGCTTACAAAACTCAATTGCATTAGATCTGGATATTCAAAAACGTATTTTGGAACAAGTGCCTGAAGTTGAAAGAATTGTGGCACGTACAGGTTCTGATGAATTGGGATTAGACCCTATGGGGTTAAATGAAACAGATAGTTTCATTGTGCTAAAACCACAAACGCAATGGCAAGTCAAAAATAAAGAGCAAATTTTAGAAAAAATTCGTCTTGTACTTCAAGATGTTCCTGGCGTGAACTTAACATTTAGTCAACCCATAGAGATGCGCACTTCAGAAATGTTGTCTGGAGTACGAGGAGATTTGGCTGTCAAAATTTTTGGAAGTGATTTAGACCAGCTTAATGATTTATCAAAGCAAATTGCAATAGTTCTACAAGGCATTGAAGGCAATGAAGATGTCATGACACTCGAAAATTCGGGAGTACAGTATCAAGAGCTGCGAATCCATCGTGATATGGCTATACGAAATCAATTGGACAGTCAAAATGTTCAAGCCCAACTCAAGATGCTCGTGGAAGGCAAAGAAATAGGTTCCATTATTGAACAGGGGCGCCCTGTTCCATTAATGATGAAAGGGGATCCACGTTTGGGAGAGTCGAGTTTTGAATTTTCCAATATTGCCTTGCCAATTGAGAATGCAGCTGCAGTGCCATTGTTATCTTTAGCAGAAGTGGTTAAGACTGAGGGTGTCGTAAAAATTGATCGTGAAAATGCATCACGAATGTCAGTGGTACGTGCCAACGTACGTGATCGTGATTTAGTTAGTTTTGTAGATGAAGCAAAACAATTGGTTGCAGAGAAAGTCAAGTTACCAACCGGCTACTCACTCAAATGGGGGGGGCAATTTGAAAACCAACAACGTGCGGCTGCTCGCTTAATGCTTGTTGTACCTGCTGCATTAACAATGATCTTCTTTTTACTATTTACGACTTTGGGTTCGGTGCGTCAAGCCGTATTGGTTTTCGTCAATATTCCCTTTGCGTTAGTCGGTGGAGTATTTGCATTAGCATTAACAGGTGAGTATTTATCTGTTCCTGCATCAGTTGGTTTTATTGCCTTGATGGGGATTGCTGTACTGAATGGTTTAGTGATGATTAGTTATTTTAATCAACTGATTTCTCGTGGTGTTGCAATTGAGGAAGTTGTTCGTGAAGGTGCTATGCGCCGTTTACGTCCAGTCATGATGACCGCGAGTATTGCAGCTTTAGGTTTGATCCCATTGTTATTTACTACTGGCCCTGGTGCCGAGATTCAACGTCCATTGGCGATAGTTGTGATTGGAGGGCTTATTTCTTGTACTTTGCTGACTCTGATTTTACTTCCTAACTTGTTTAAAAAATTTGGTTTAGCGCGAGATCATCATGTCTGAAATATGCCAACTCTCTATTAACGTGTCCTCTGATATTGCTGAAGAACTTATGGAGCATTTGTGGTTAATTCCTGAGTTGATTTCAGGGTGTACTTGTGTCAACGCACAAGGGTTTGGTAATCGCCAACATTATCGTAATGTTCAGGAAAAAATTCGCGGAGCAACTGAACGGAATCTTATATTGCTGATTGTACAACACGAATTTGTATCATTGGTTTTGGCGCATATTCAGCAAAAATTTAAATCAAGTGATTGTTTTTATTGGGTCATACCTACATTAATTTCTGGTTATATGAGCCAAGGAGCACTTGACTAATGACATTAAATATCAAATTTAAATCAACACTTCTAGGCCAAATTTGGTATCTGTTTGGGTTGGGCTATTGTTTTACAGTGGCTTCGACAGCAATTGCAAAACCTCAACTTGAAGCTGCTTTGCCACCACTTGAAGCAGTACAACAGAGTCTAGTAGAACATCCGAATGTGCGTGCTGCAATATCAGAGCAAGATTATGCAGACTTTGCCCGACAAGGATTAAAAGTAGGGCAAAATCCGTGGACTGTTACAGCCGGTATGCAAGTACGTAAGACGGATACACAACTAGAGCGAAAACAAGCCAATAGTTATGAACCTAGTTTGGGGATAGAAAAACAAATACGTTTGCCTAATAAATACCGGCTAGATCAAGATCTAGCACAACGTATTTCAAGTATTGCAGAACTGAAGTATGAGAATGCTCAACATCAAGCATCTAAAATGTTGTTAAATAGTTGGTTTGCTTATATGCGAAGCACATTGCATTTGAAGCGACTGCAAGAACAGCTGGATCAAATTCAGCAATTTATCCAAGTGACTGAACAACGTATTCGAGCAGGAGATGCACCACGACTTGAGCTAATGCTCTTGAAGAATGAGTACCAACAACTTGAGGAACAATATATGCAAGCTAAAGCTGCATATATTCAAGCTCAGCAATTGTTGGCCCGCGATTATAGAGGAAAGATCCCTGAACAGTGGAGCAGCGATGTTATACAGCCTAGCCCTATACAGTATAGTCAAGCAGAGTGGGTACAGAAAATTTTGTCAGTTAATCATGAGTTAGCACTCGTAAGGATGCAAGCTACACAGCAATACGCAGTATTAAAAAGAGAGCAGCTTAATAGACTGCCAGATCCTACGATTGGTTTTGGTTACAGTAGGGAGCAATCGGGAGAGGAGAATTTATTAGGGGTTAGTGTTTCAATTCCTTTGACTGCGCGACAAGTCGGTATTGCTTCAGGAATGGCAGCGGCAGAAGCAAAAAAAGCGGATTTGGAGGTATTGCGTGTAGAAAAACGTCTGCGTCAAGAAATACAGGGGTGGGTGATTCAAATGGAGTCAGCGACTGTACGGAATACGAAGGCGCAAGAAAACTTACAACTGTTGCAACAACAACATCACTTGATGCAAAAAGCGTATAAATTAGGTGAGTTGAATCTCAATGAGCTTTTGTTGCATTCGCAGCAATTGATTGAAGCACGTAGCCGAGTCGATCAAGCTAAAGTAGATTATGCAGAAAGTATGAGTTCCTTATTACTTGATTCTCATCAATTGTGGCCTTTACATGAGATGGATAGAATTTAACAGTAATATTTACGAGCATAGTAGGGATTATAAATTTGCGCTGTAGTTTGGTAAGCAAGAGAAAAAGGTGTTATGAGAGTTCTATTGGTAGAAGATGATAGCTTGTTGGCAAAAGCAACTGCACGTGGTCTAGATCAAATGGGCTTTGTAGTTGACATTGCGAGCACAGCAGAGCAAGCGTACCATTTTTTAGTGAGTTATCATTATCACTTTATTCTACTAGACTTAGGTTTGCCTGATCGAAATGGGATTGAAATTTTAAAATCACTACGTCGCAAAAAGAATCAAGTTGGAATTATTATTCTGACTGCTCAAGATCAGGTTGATGATCGTATTACAGGTCTAGAGGCAGGAGCTGATGATTTTGTTGTTAAACCTTATGATTTACATGAGGTCGTAGCAAGGATTCATGCTGTATTACGCCGAATTTCAGGAGAGGTAGGGGACCTAATTCAGGTTGGAAATATTAGTATTAACAAAGCGAGTAAACAAGTACTGTTAAATCAAGTCGAAATTGAGTTGACACATAAAGAGTTTCATTTATTGGAGTTATTTACTCTCAATCGTGGTCGTGTAATTTCGCGTGAAAATATAGAAAATTCATTTTATGCTTATGACGTTGATGTGAGTAGTAATGTTGTACAAGTCTATATTCATAACTTGCGTCGGAAATTAGGTAAAAATATTATCCGTACAGTACAAGGTTTTGGATATATCATGGATGAACAGCATTAAATGGCTGATCCAATTCGCAGCTATTCATTAACCCAGCGCTTATCTATAATTTTACTGGCAATTACCACTAGCGTTTGGTTGGGTAGTTTAGGAAGTATTTATTGGGGAATGCAAAACACTGCCAATAATATTTTTGATAAGTCATTAGCAGAAACTGCTCATGCTTTATTGTCTACGACTCTAAGTACCCTAGATGGAAAAGTACCGCAGCATACAGTGATTGAAAAAGCTAAGGGTGAGCATTATGACCAAATTGTATTTCAAATTTGGCATCGTGATGGACAATTAATTTATCGTTCTATTGGTGTGGAAACACAGCCATTTGTTCAGCAAGATAATTTTGGTTGGATTAAACTGAATAATAATACTTATCGTAGTTATTCTGTTTGGGATAGTACGCATACAATACAGGTACAAATTGCGCAGGTTTGGACAATTCGAAAAGATATTCAGCAAGATATGTTGCTGTTTTTGATTTTGGTTTCAATCATATTTTTGCCATTATTATTATGGTTGATTATTTGCACGATCCGTCGTCATTTATTGGCTGTATATAGCATTAGTCAAAACTTAGAAAAACAATCCATTGAACATTTAAATCCAATTAAGCCAGTTGTACCGAAAGAAATAGAACCTTTAGTGAGCTCTTTAAATACCTTACTTAGTGAGATTGCTGAAAGTATGCAACGTGAAAAACGTTTTACCTCAAATGCCGCTCATGAACTCCGTACACCATTAGCTGCTATACGCTTACATGCCCAAGTACTTCAAAATGCACGTTCCAATGAGGAGTCTAAGGAAGCTGCACAGGACATTATTACAGGAGTAGACAAAGCATCAAGAATGATTACTCAGTTGCTTACATTAGCGAGGCTTGAACCGAATGCCACACAAAACAAAAGCAATATTGATTTGGTAGATATTGTTAAAGGTACAGTTGAAATGATGGGTATTCAGTTCAGAAAAGCAGGTGTAGACTTACAATTGCATCTCACCTCAGTGTGCGTTTGGGGGCAGTCAGATCAGTTGGAAATTATGTTGAGAAATATACTCGAAAATGCCATTCTTTATCGTAGTTCAATACATAAACCTATTATTAAAGTCAGTTGTGGAAGTATTGGAAATGGTAGTTTTATACAGGTTGAAGATAACGGCATAGGTCTAGATGAAGCACAAATCCCATTTATATTTCAGCGTTTTTATAGAATAAATCAAGCCAGTTCTGTAGTAGGAAGTGGTCTGGGATTATCTATTGTGAAGCAGATTATTGACTCTCATTTAGGCAAGATTACTTTACAACGTGCAAATGCAGTTGGAGGATTGATTGTCAGAATTGAATTTTTCAAAAAATTGAATATTTATTAAAACGATAGTCAAAAAAATAGATTTTATCATATTGATTTATATATTTAATTTAAATGCTGGCGTATATCGTTGTCCACTCATAATGTTCTCTCCTATGCAAAAAGAATAGACGAAATTTGTCTAGGAGACTTGCCGAGACTTATAACATCTCGCATGATAGTGTAAATCGCTTTCTAGAACGTGAAGACTACACACCTCACGACCTATATCAAGAAGCAATTCAACATATTGATAATAATAAACTTATAGTCAGTATTGATGATACTGTTTTAGATAAACCCTATAGTCAACATATGGACTTGGTTAGCTATTTTTGGTCAGGCAAACACCACCGATCCGTCAAGGGTATTAATCTCATTACCTTGTATGCGACAGATCAGAATGGTCAAAATATTCCAATTAATTTCCGAATTTATGACAAATCTGAAAGTAAAACCAAGAATGATTACTTTATGGATATGTTAAGTGAAGCACTCAGTTGGGGTGCAAAGATTCAATTTATTACAGGTGATAGTTGGTATTCATCGACTGGAAATCTAAAAACCATAAGAAAATATGGTATTCGATTTATGTTTGGTATCGACTGTAACCGTAAGGTTTCCCCAGAAAAAGGACAATGGTTTCAACTGCGTTTATTGCCAAATTTCCATCAGGGTCAAGTGGTCTGGCTCAAAGATTTTGGCTTTGTACAATTATTTAAGACTCAGTTAAAAGAACAGCAGAGGTTTTATATTGTGCATCAAGATGAAGATGATTTATTGTCCTTTGAGGGTTTTCATGAATTACATTCAAGTCATTGGAAAATAGAGCAATATCACCGGGTGATTAAACAGGTTTGTCATATTGAAAAGTTTCAAGTAAGACGATCTAAACTGATTTTGAATCATATTTTTTCAGCCTTGATGGCCTACGTCGAGATACAAAAGAACCAGTTTGAGCGGATCTTTGAAAATGTATATCGTTGGCAGAAGAAATTATTTAGACCAGTTATCAAAAACTTCATTGATGACTTTATTCTCGATAAAAATCATCTGCTACCACAGAGAATCTATAAATAATAGTGCGTAAGTCCTATATATTATCTTTCTCACAATTTCATAAATATCAATTATCTAATAAGTTGACAAAAACAACTAATCATGCGAAAAAGTTTTTTTAGTTAACAGATGTTCACACATGCCTCGAATTGTTTCTGTACCACTTAGTTTAGAACAGCGAGAACGACTCATTTTTCTGGCCAAGCATGCAAAACATTGGCGTGAAAGACAACGTGCCCAAACTATTCTCTGGCTTTCTGAAGGTAAAAGTGTTGCGGAAGTTGCCACTCTACAAGAACGTATCCCAGAAACCATAAGGCTACAACGCCGACGTTGGGAATTGTATGAGTTTGAATCGATTAAAGAAGGTCATCGCTCAGGTCGGCCCAATACATTGATCTCAGACTATCAGGCGAAAATCCTAGATTGGGTCAATACAAGTCCACTCAATGCAGAACAAATCCGAGTCAAACTACATGAAGAATACGAAGTGTCCGTGTCTGTTGAAACCATTCGTAAGTTTTTACGTGATTCAGGTATGGTCTTCAAGCGTACCCGTCATAGCTTGAAAAAAAAGAGATCCGATTGCATTTGAACAAGCAACACAGCAGATTGAAAAATTACGAGAGCAAGCGGCACGTGGTGAAATTATATTAGGTTATGTTGATGAAACAGGGTTTTCATCTACACCTGATAACACTAAATATAAAAAAAATGGAAGAATAATTTACTAAGTTATTGTTTTTAAGTTGATCCTTGTTTTATATGGGGGTGATAATAACTTCTGATTACTAGTTTTTACCTTAAATATACCGATTGAAAGATTCATTTAAAGGCTATGAATACATGAGTTTTACAGTTTGGCTAGGTCAGCATGAGTACTTTTCACAAGATTTAAGATCGACCATGAACGTGATTAAGTTATAGGGGATTGATGAAATAGTTTTTATGAATTTCTGGCTTTCTGGGCTGATTTTATCAAATTCATGTCTATGCAAAATTGCGACATATTTCTCGTGCTGGTAGTTATCCAGAGTTTGGTCTGCATCTATCCATAGTGCAGACCTTTTTTTGGTGACAGTTTTTTCTTAGTGATTTTCGATCTGGATGTAGTGATTTCACGTTTGCAGAATATATCTTGGCGGTGATCCATCTAATATTCGTGATTATAAAGAGAGCTAATTCACAGGTTCTACAGATTATGTAGCGACTAACTATATCAAAGTCTATTTGCAGTTGATGGTTGGCGCTTAGTTTATATTTACGCTTAGGTTTCAGTTAAAAAATCAATATTCTGTTGAATCCGTGATTGAATCATCTGTAGGGTAGATTCTCGAATTTGATGGGGATACAGGCGCTGCGCAATTTGACTAAATTGAAGTGCAATTTCACGCATGGTCAAGATGATCTCATCGACTTCTAGAGTAGTCAGATTAGCTTCTGAAGTACCGAGTTTATGTATGTCATTTCGGGAAATATTGAGCGCTTCTCCCATAATGTCCATTTGATGATAACCACCTGGACCCTCGCAGAAGGTCACATCATAGGCTGGAGCCAATTTCCATTGACCATTTTTCTCCATGAGAAATGAAAAGTTCTTAGTATGGTCATCCCGATTATTGAAAAGCACATTAAACACAGCACGTTTAAAAGCATGCAATCTTTCTCGTACATCTTGCGTACACATCAAGGTTGCCCGGAGAAAATTGCGATAGTCTAGGCTACCTGGAACTTTATAGTCTGCTCCTGTATATGCAGCCAAACTCTGCATTGGAATCCGCATACCATTTTGACGATCGAATCGTTTAGAAGCAAAAGCCGTTAAACCATTGGGCAAATTAAAGAAATGGGTATCTGGAGTCTCAATTGCACAAAGTCGCAAACATTCTGCATAGACGGCTTCAATGGCGCAGACTTCAGGATGCTCTTGCTGAGCAGGAAACTTAATCAGCCAGGCTTCATGTTGATCAGAATCTTGAGTCGAAAACTCTAAATTGACAGGATCTCGGTAAACCAACGCTTTTGGTCTGGCACCTTGAGGGGAGCCACCCATGACCAATAAATGCTGTAGAAATTCACCACCTTCACCTTTGAGTACTTCTTGAACTTCCTGGGCCAGTTGTTGTAAAGGGATATTTTCTGAGGTTTGCATGTCAGCAACACAAGGTTCAAAGGAGAGGGCACCCATTGCGTGACTACTAATATAGGTCAGACGCTCCAAAGGTCCAATTCGTGCTGAATTTAAGCCAATTTTTTTGAAATATCGATCCATCAACATCATGCCCCAACCATCTGGTAAAGCGTCATAGACTGGACCTGGGAGTCCCATTTGATGAGTAGGAAAACCTTGTCTGAATGGTAGACCTTTTAAAGGCAGCAAGTAAGAAGAGAGCTCAACACCTTGCTGTATTGCTTCTGGACTATATTCAAAAGCAATGGTGGGTCTACCTGTCGTGGCTGTTGAACTAATCAGCGTTCCCCATAACCATGATTCGCCCCAACCGTTGTAATAAACATTAAGTCTATTGAGCATTATCCCTTCCTCTTAATACGGTGGCGCTTACTTTGACTCTCATAGCGAAGAATGTCATTCACACTGTTAAGCTGAGGTTTAAATAGTTCCTGAAGTTCGTTTAATCGACCCAAGACCATTGCAATACGGACTAAATTTTCAACAGATACATTTCGTCCCGCTTCAAGATTCGAAACTGTATTCACGCCGACACCAGCGCGTGCTGCTACCTCAGCTTGAGACATCTCCAGAAAGAGTCGTTGCTTACGTAAACGCTCACCTAAAAGAGTCACAACTTCTTCTGGTTTAGTGAAATATAAATCCATTAAATTGGGTCTTAAGAATGAATAATTTAATTAAATCACAAAATAATGGAATTAATCTATAGCTATAGTGTGGCTAAGGAGGGCTTTGTTGCACAGCACATCAGAAGGGTAGGTATAGTCCTTGGGTATCTGTTACAGAAAATCATCAGGATGTACTTTGACTGATTGTTGATACGGAGATTTCAGTATTTTCATTTTTCCTAATAGGTCACATTACTTAGAAAGGGTTCTTCGAAAATTAGTTCATACTTTAAAAATCCTATAAATATTGAGGATATTTTCTTAATGCTTTCAATATAGCATGCGGCTATATGTAACTCGAACGGGCTTAATCTGCCTTTCAGTATAAATTTTTTGGGCGTGAGAGGGGAGAGGTGTGAGGGCAAGCAATTTATATCGTGGATACTTCTAAATTACTTATGTAATAGAAGGTGGTAAACATGGATTTAGAGGTAATAACACTAAATATAAAAAAATTGGAAGAATAATTTATTAAATTATTGTTTTTATATGGTTATTGGTGATGTTATGAATAATAATAACTTTTTTCTTGATGAATTTTACCTAAAAAAATTGATCAGATAATTTTCTTTAAATGTCATGCATACATAAATTTGACAGTTTGAAGGGATCGGTATGTGCATTTTTCACAAGGTTAAAGATCGACCATAAATGTGATAAACGGCAGAGGATCATTGAAAAATGAATGGATTTAAACACTACATGTATGCACGAAAAAAAGTATCGCTGCGGTTCTGCTGACAGGCTGTATTGAGCATTGAATGCAAATGATGTAGTAATTGTCTACAGGCTATAGGACCAGCATGAAGAAGAATGAAATGTAGTTGCCAATTTATAACCTTGGTTGAAAAGCATAGCATTGTTATTCGGAGAAGTGAGGTAAGCCATCCTTCTCTTATTCATTTAAAATGATTCTTACTCAACTGATCTCGACTCATGGGCTGGTTCCAATTAGACGGATAATAACTTCCATCCCCTATCTTTTTCTTACCACATTTCTTGCATTTAATCCCTTCTTTGGAGATTTGATTCAGCATCACTGTTGTCGGTTGAATCAAATCAATGACATAGTTCGTTGGTTCAGGAAAAGCAGAAGAGGCTGCTTTATTGCAAAAGAGAACATTCGGATCAAATGGATTGGATTGCACAAAAGCCATGATACAGCCACAGAGTAATTCACCTGCATGTAATCTGTAACATCCATTCAGGTCATCAGACGAAGATTAATCTGAAATTTAAGCACTAAACACCATAAATCTATGTATGGGCAGACTTTTTTGAGACATATGTTGATAAACATGCGGCAAGTTACATTGCTTAAAAGTCTATCTAAGTTAACGATCTATTCAATTCTGGATAAGTAATCTGAATATTACGATCCTAAATTACCCGAAGAGTATTAAGATTTCTAAGAATCGTGATTGTTGGTTTATTTGGGAAATTAATCAGTGGATTGAAGCAAAGATGATGGCTCATTAAGGATTGTGGGCTTCGACTACTTAAATTTTAGGTATTTTGAATAAAGCATATTTCAAAAATCTTAATTAATGGATTTAAATTACCATAAAAACCTTCAATATTGGCTTGAATCCATTGTTGTTGAGAGTCAATGCGAGACCAATCAATACCATAACCACAATGAGCAATCAGATGCTCAAAGAAAATCCGTTGTGTACGTCCATTACCTTCACGGAATGGGTGTATGACATTAAGCTCACAATACAAGTCGGCAAGTTGAGGAATCAGTTGTTGTGGTGCTAAGCCTTGAAAGTATTTTTTTTCTTGAAGCGGTTTGAGTAGTTTATTGGTTTCAATTTCAATACGGGAAAAATTACAAAAACGGGTGTCACCTTTGGAAATATCGATTTGTCTTAACTTTCCTGCCCAGTCGTATAAGTCGCCAAAGAGCTGCGCATGAATTGATTTTAAGTATTGTAAGTCGTAAGGTGGTTCAGCATATTCAATTAAGTTACTTGCCAATCCAGACAGTTCTAGTTCAGCTTGTTCTAAAATTTGTTCATCATGAATATTGAGTTTGTTCTTTAGGATATTTGTGCCAGGGTAACAATACAGGCTGTCACCCATTTCCCCATATTTATCCATACATGCACCTGACTAAGTTTCGGGTTGCGAATACTTCTTATATTTTTGCAAGATTTCAGCTTTACTTTGTTGAGTTGTTTGAGCTGTCGTTGTAATGCCTTCAAGCTTTAGGCTGGCTTGATAGTTTTGCGCACGTGTCGCTTGAATATATTTTTTTTTCTGTTCAGTGGTTCTGAGCATTTCGAAACTCCATTGATGCTACACGTGAAGTAAGTATAGCAGAGAATCTTTTTGATCAATGCTGCATACACAGCATTTCAAAATGTAATACAACGGTATTGTTTCATGTAATAACAGAAAACTAAAAAAAAGTGGAAGAATTTTTAAAATTTAGACCACCCATGATAAGTAAACCATATGTATTTGTTGATAATTGTAATTTTGAGAAAATTTAGTTGATAAATTAAATGAATTTTAATATACAAAGATATGCTCATTTTTTATATCGATAAAAATGTTAAAATTTGACTATTTAGTAAAAAATATAGAGATATTTATGGGGCAATTTATCATGCCCTTTTGCTTTGAGCGACAAAATGTTCAATTTAAGATAGTAAAAATTAACTCAGAACTACTGAAAATCAAAAAGATTAAACAGAGCCAGAAAGTAGTAGTACAAGCAAAGTTCAAAATAATCTATGTGAAAATTTGGCAAAAAATATTGCTATTAATGCAAACGGAGCCATGCTTACGTGTACATTCTAATTATGTTGCAATCTTACAGTTGATACATAATCTTGATGATTTTATCGAAAAATCACAGCAACACTTGTGCTTTGAGAGAAAAGCTCAGAAAGAGCTGGATGCTAAATTTTTTGCTAGATTTTTTAAGCTGACAAAGAGTTCAATAAAAGATCAACTTTTACCAAATTGTTCAGATCGTAATGAATTTAACCAATGCAATTTGATAAAAAATTAAGCGAAAGCGAATATGCCAAAGATTGAAACAGAAGAGCAATTCTTAGATTTAGCAGAAAAATTCCAAAAAGATTATTGTTTATTACGCAATCATGTTGTGAATACACAATTTGTCGATCTATCAGATGATTTACGTGAAAAAGCCCATGCTCTATATAAGGAAGCACAACAGATATATGGCTATATATCTAGTTCTAGACAATTAGGTAAATATTATTATCTAGCTTCTTTAAGTTATTTTGCATGCCCGACTACTAGTAATACTCAAGAGCTGTCGTCTGAACGTTATTTGATTCTACAAGCGAGTTTTTTAACATATCGGCAGTATCAAGAATTTGCAAAAATTGATAAAGCTGAGAATAAGCAAAAACATGTTTGTGATCTCTTTCGCTATGTATCACGATATGTTCTGGATTCTAATCATGCTGAATTATTTCAAGAATGCAGTGAGCTACTAAATCGCTATGTCATGTACGAACGTAACTTGAAAAAGGAGGATCGTAATCAACTTTTTAATATTAAAGATTTCAAACAAGTACAAGCCATAGAGTATTTATCGGCTCTATTAATAATTTTTAAAAGACTTGATGATCGTCGTGTTGTTCATCGTCAGCGTAAGTCAAAAAAAAGTAAAGTTTTGCAATGGCCGACGAAAAATGAACTCAAAAAATTTCGTGAAATTAAAACGGGTAAGCAAGTAGATATTGGACATAACGCAAAGATCAGTATTTATGATGCCGCTCTTCACAAAGATGAAGAGGGTGAAGTTGATCTATTAGATCCTGAAATGGAGTTTTATTCAGAAGATGAAAAGTCTAAAAATTTAAATTATATACTCAGCGATAATGCGACGCATCTAATGCGGCATCGCCAGCGCCGTCATGCTCCTTTTGTTACAAATCCACATTATTTGGCGCCAGATATACTGAAGCAAATTGTTTATGTGTTGAGAACCGAGTTATCCGGGCACTGGAGGGATGCTGCAATCGCTGCAGCATGTTTATTGTCACTTTTGACGGGATTATCACCCGTCGCACTGATGGATTTTAACGAGCTTATTCAAGATGGAATTTTGATCCAGAATGGTTCAAGTAGACGTCGCGAATATTTACTCAAATTAAATCTTAAAATTACAGAGCAGAAGATTAAGAGCTTAAATCATGTGCGGTGGAATGAAGTGATGACACATCAACTACATTTACCTTCTGCTTGGTTTGACTATATAGAACAAGCATCGAATCCACTAATTTCATCAACACACATTAATACGAAACTTAAGAATTGGCTTGATAATCGGTTTGTAGGTTCGATCACTGTAGAAAAACTGCAGGCTCAATTATATTTTCATATATATTATGAAACATATAATGAATATCTTGCTCATGTAATTGCTGGGCGGGATAGTCAGCATCACATGCCTGGTATCTATTATGGCGGGCTACCGAAAACTCAACTCAGTAGCACATATCTAGCCTTTTTAGAAAAAGCACTTACACCACATTCCACACATTTTACTGAAGACACGGCTGAACTAAAAATATTGCAACAACAATTCAAAGTGCAATCTGCATTATCTATAGGAAGGATAGGGAGCCAACTGGCACTTGAACCCAATTTTGTGAAAGAGCAATTCCATATTTTACATAGACATTGTCACGAAAACATCCAAGAAGATAAGCACATTATTAATCAACTTAATGCATATGCGTGTTGGATGTGGCATATCAGTTTGTTGAGTTTGGCAAGTCGGCCTAAAAAAAACCTGTTGGGGAATTTGGATGATTATTGTGTTGAGCTCAAGCTTTTATATGTGAATGATAAAAAAAATAGTAAAGCAAGAAAAGATGGTCGTTTTATCCCTTTATCTGATTTTTTCATAAAAACACTGCAAAATTACACTGCCTTTTTAGAACAAATTATTGAAGCGTACGGTTCATTTTTTAGACAAGTCTTTGCAAAGAAGAAGATAACTGTAAATGATCTTTTTGGTAAGGTCATTTTTAGTAAAGATATCTTGCCGATAACTGTCAAAGAATGGCAGAGCAGGAAAATTAAGTTAATCCCTTTATCGAGAAAATGGGTGAATTCATATATGCAAGGAGTCTTTCCAAAGAATATGTATTCGAATTGGTTACGTCATTTTGACATGAACTTTTTGATGCATGAGCAGCAAGAGGGTAAACCAGCATTAGCTTTTCACTTAATTCAGGCCCTGTATGGTCATGACCAACGTGACCGAGAGGCTTTTCATCCGCATTCTTCACTTATCCCGAATGTCTATGTACAGCAAGCCCGCCAGCAATTGCAAGATAATGTCAAATCTTTATCGATTAAACACTTAGAGCGAAAATAGTTGTATGCAAAAAATCAAAGAACTAATAAAACCACAACTAGATGATCTATTTGTTGATATTCATAAAATGGTGAAAAAGTCGCTAGATAGACAGCCTTCTCCACCTGAAGTATTGACGAAAGAAATGCAGCAAAAACTTGATCAGCAGATCGCTGAAAAATGGCATGACATTAAAGATAGTGTTGATTGTTTGAGTCAAAAGTTGAGCCGAGACGAACAATCAAAACTGATGCAATTTACTGAAGATGAATTTAATAAAAGAAGGAAGCAATTCAACCAGAATGTAGATAAAAAATCATACAGAATTAAGCTAAATCCACATACTAAACGGATCGTACTGCCTAGAAAAATTGAGAGTACAGAGTCACGGTTAGAACAGGGGCATCTACATATCCATGTACTTAAGGAATTAAGGCAGTATTGGCAAGATTCATTTGAATATTGGAATGAACCAAAGTACTTATGGGGAAATTTATGCTTAAGTTTTATATATATTTCAGGCTGTGCAGATGAACAGCATTTGATTGCTATTCAGAAGCAATTGCAGGAGGCCATTGAGCTTGGTACAGATCTGAATTGTTTTCGGTTATACCATTCGGACTACAAAAAAATCACTAATCCATTGTTACTACATTATCGTGTTGAAAACTCTCAATATGGCAACGATGTAGAACAGGGAAAGTTGTACCAATGGAAACATGTTTTTTTTAACCCATATGCGCAGTTCATTTTGCAATATTTAAAAAAGTTGAAAGCTGCTCAGAAAGAATTTTGTCTGCAACATTCAGTTGAAGATTGTATTTTAGAAAGCTTGAGTAAGATAGGCAGGAAAAAAAGTCTTGGGGATCTGCAATATCAAATTAAACGCCGTGGATTTCGTGCATTTAATGATGTGCAAATGGTACTCGAATTTAATCCAAACCTCAGCATAGATATATTTTTGAGTAATGTGCTTCAGCAAGAGATTAATACTGTTGCTTTAAGGCCATCCGAATTTAGATTGCTGTGGAATAATGATTACAATCAAGTCACAGAACCAGATAATCGCCCTATTCATTTTGAACAAGAGCAGTTACTTCCTGAAGTTCCGACTGTTCAAAGCAAATTACAAACGATTCCGTATGAGTTGATGTTGTTTGGTCAAAAGAAACGTAAAGGTCAAAAAGTTGAGCGTTTAGATAAAAAGAGGAATAAAGAAGAACGCACGCTACGTTTTTGGCAAGAAACTAGAAGGGTGTTAGAGGAGAAGATAGTTGATGCTAATACGGAGGAAAAGTCTTTAATTGATGCTCAACTACGCTTAATTCACTGGTTAATGCATTTAAAAAAACGAGGGCTTCAATTATCAACTATTGAAAGCTACTTAGGATCGTTTGGCAAAGAATTTATATTTGAGATTTGGCTCAATAAATTAGATTTAAAGCAACAATCCATAGATGACTATGAGGATTTATATCGGCAGCTATTGAAATACAGCAGTGAACGTGATGAAAAAGCAGTTCAACGAGATTCGGTGAAAGGAAAAACCTCTCGTAAGATGCACCAAAGCGCAGAATACCGTTTTGGTCGCCTAAAAGATTTTCATCAATTCTGTATAGAGAATTATGATGCTCCAGGGGTATTGGTGTTACAGAATTCAAGTTTTAAGCATTTACAAATTTGCAATGCACGGCTAGTGAGTCCTTTGCTATTTGGCAAATTATTGGAAAAACTAGAAAATTTAAGTCAAGAGCCAACGGCATCAGAGTGGGTCGATCATCTGAGTTGTTTAAAGCTGATGTATTTACTAAGTTATAGAACTGGACTTCGATTAAATGAAGTTCGTTGTCTTAAAATACAAGATATTATTTGCCCAGAGCTACTTTATAAAGAAAAAGAAAATACAGTTTTTAATAATATCACGCTTCATATCCAAGACAATTCATATCGCCGTCTGAAAACGCGAAGTGCGAATCGTCAAATACCATTGAAAATTGCATTGTCAGAACATGAGTTTTTAGTAGTACAACGTTACATACAACATCGTTATGAGCAATATTTGGTTAATCAGCAGGATGATCTACTTTTTAGTGTGAATCATCGTGTATTAACTGATCAATGTATCAGCAAAATTACAGTAGATTTGTTTAGTCAAATATTAGGTATGCATCATGGCTTTAGTTTTCATACATTACGCCACAGTGCTGCTAACTATCTAGCAATAACTTTGCTCGGTTCAAAAGAAATGATCAAGACCTACACAGATTGTCCTTGGGTAAAAGCAAAAAAGATGAGGGATTTATTGTTTGGTATGAAAGCACGTGCTCAAGAAGAGATTATTCAACATAAATGGCAGGTGCTCGCCTCTTGGATGGGGCATAGCAGTATTGAGCAAACGGCTTCAAATTACCTTCATGTTTTGGATTTATTAGCAGTCGATCGAATTTATAATTCGCCGTGTATCATTTCAAAAAAAGTATTAGAACAGTGTTTTAGTCCAGTGAAGTCAAGTACAGACTACATAAACCTAAATCGTTATACTCAGCAGCAGAAATGGTTTAATTCTTATCAGCAAACACAGCCAGTTACGATGGCTGGCCGACAAGAAAAGAAGTTTAGTATAGAGAAGAGTACTCTGACACCTTTTCAACGTTTGATAAGTTTTAGAGAAGGTCGATTAAGCGAAGATACCCAAGCTCAAGAATGGATGCAACGATGTCAATGGATGAGCACTAAATGGATGGATCGCCAAAAATTTAATTTAAAAACGAATTATGTTTATAGTAAGAATTTAGAAGAGAGTTGGTTTGATGAACTTTACGAAAAGGCTAAAAAACTGACTCGTCCAGATGAAATAATTCCTCTCCTTGATTTTCATTATAAAGATGATAGGCAGCAAGATGCACTGAAAGAAAAGAACATGGTTAAGGCGCTTAAAATATTATTATTATTTGGAAAACTGCGTAAGAATTTTCTACATTTTCAATGCCGAATGAAAGGTGATGAGCAACAAATTGTTAATTTTATTACTGGTATAGAGCCAATGTTAGGAGATCATCTGTATTTAGAAAAACAAAACTACCCAGTTAATTTGGATGCTCCTGAGCGAACCGTTAAATTTAGTTTTCAAAGAGTTGTCGGCTCTAACAAAAAAAATGTTACTCCGCTGGTTATATTTAATTTAATGTTAAAAATGATGCAAAAAGATGAACTCTGGATCAAATAGCCTAAGCATGTTAAAGGGGAATTGTTTAGAAATTTCCCTGTTTATAAGTAAACTGCCTTTATGAAAAGCACCATGCTGACTTGGATTAATAAGCGGAATGTAGTATCACAGTTTGATCGCTGGATTTACGAAAATGGTGTGAAGATTAGCGGTATGGTAAATCGATGAGCTAAAGTGTTGTAGTCCAAACTCGATCTGACAATTACCCATTTTTTAGTGTGCCCGTCAGGTTAAATTTGAACTGAATTTTTCTCAGCCCAAATTCATTTCCAATCAAGTTATGTTTCAAGTGGCGTGCGAACACTGCACAATTTAATTCACGGTGCCTAAGACAGGTATCAACTTCGGACCAGCCATTCTAGCTTTGCTAATGATTTCCACCAGCTCATCATAAGTCAGTTCAAACTTATCCTCACTATCAAATACATAGACCATATTCTTGCCTTCATGTTCAGGTGGAGTAGGTGGTACAAATCGTTTCGGGATAAGAATTTGTGCGAGTTGTTCGTCAGTTAATTTAAATAAGTGCATGTTTTTATCCTACTGTTCCTTAAAATGTATTCAAACATACTCAAGGACTAATTCGCACTCTGTTAATGTCTTGTTGCCAAGCGTGTAACTAGAGCCTGAGTCGGTCAGTTCCGACTTGTAGCGGTCAGTCCGTTCTTGCAATATACGCTTTACAGTTTTGTAAGGCGTATAACGACTTATCTCATTGTCGTTTAATCTTGCAAGCACGTTTCTCGCAGCATTCCAATCAGCTTGCACAACTTCCCCATTGAAACGGTGAAAACGATCTCCCTTACGTGTACCTATTAAAAGGCCATGCAAGAAAGAATCACTTTGCGAAGTATATGCAGAATTGACTAGATGCACCGTAGAACCTCTACGGTGAGATATAGAAGTTAGGGCATTAGCTAACAAACCTTTAGCCCATGTATTTAAGCGTCTATTGGTGTTTTTGCCATAGTTGCGTTTACTTTGAATTGGGGATGTTAAATCTTCCGCAACAATCACTTTGGCTTTATCAACCAACTTGTGAGTTGCTGTAAATATTAATGTTTTGAGCTTTGCTTTTTGAGTATCTTGTCGCTTATCTAGTTTTTTTCGACCTAGATTATTTAACTCAATTTTCTGTTTCTTGTGTGGTTTAGCTTTAGCAATCGCTCTGAGCTTGTTTCTGTGCTTGTACTTTTGATTTAAATAATCTGATTCACTTGAGATCAGCTTGCCTAGACCACTCCCATATACATCGCCATCAGAGTCCACAAAAGCTTCTGAGTACCCTTTATCAACACCTACGGTTTCCTGACCACAATCCTGTGTTTCAACTGCATCATAAGTTGAGTGAACTTCAACATTACCGTTTTTTAGAATGATTCTAAGTGTGCCTTGTGGCGCAAAATCAACAGTCGTATTTAATGGGATTTTAATGGTTTGTCGAGGGATTAGGCTTGGTACTTTAAGCCAACATTGACCATTTAACTCAAAGGTTTTACACATATCCGCACGAACAATAATTTGATTATGTGTGTGATTAACACCATGCTTAAAGTGATTACGCATTTGACGATGGAGGAAATTATCAGTCATCCATTCATCTTTTTTAAGCAAGGTGTATAGTCTTTTTTGTTCATTATTACAGGAGGTGCGTTTTCGGATCGCCTGCTTTACTTTGTCTTTTGATGCTTCTCGATAGGCTTTAATATCACCTATGCAATCACGTAGCGTTTCTTTCCACGCATTTGCAGAAACACCAAAGTCACGACTTTCTTTCATCCACGCATCACGAATAGCTCTGTCACTGATATTCAAACCTGAAATAGCACCATATTTAGCCCACACCTCGCTACGAATACGACCAAGTAAAACAGCTTGTTTCTCAAGCTGTTTGTACTTTTGCACATTCAAGTTTTTACAGTGATGAATGCGTGTTAATTTCACAAAGTCATGCCTAGGTTAAGGGATTGGATAATCAATAGATATGGATGCTAATATACCAAGACACTCACCTAAAATACAAAAGATAATCATTTAAATCTCTAATAAATACCCACCTTGCCACTACTGAATCGACATAGACAAAATGAGAACTTATGCAAATATTTGTCTATATTTTTAGTTATAGTTAATTACTCTCGTAAAACAGCTGACGAAGTCCGAGATAGAATCATTGCGTCAAAACAAACGTGATGCTTATGCACTTATGATGAAAATGAATTAATTATTATTTAATTAAGTTAAAAGACTGCTATATAGCGGTCTTTTTTGTTTTTGAGCTCTACAAATTTTAATGAGTACATATAGTTACTTTTATAAAAATGATAATAAAGGGTAGAGGAGGTCATCTAAGAATTTAAAGCACAAGACTTATTTAACATTGATGACAGAAAAAGTGAGTTGTTGGGAACTTAAAGAAGAGGTGGTACTTATAATGGTTACTAAAATACAAATACTTAAAATATTAAATATATAAAACAATATATTACAAATATATATGATGCGTAGTGTACGCATCATACATAAAGCGTTCTATTTTGATATAATTGATCCAATCAACCCATTGTTAGGTTTCATTTAAATTCCATGAGTCTTACTGAAATTAAAGTTCGCCAAGCTCATTGTAAGGAAAAAACCAGTTTTTTATCCGATGAAGATGGGCTTAGCCTGAAGATTGAGCCGAGTGGAAGAAAATCTTGGTGCTATCGCTATACAGATCCACAAACTAAAAAACGTCGACGCATTCAGTTAGGTCGTTATCCTGATTTATCGCTGAAAAAGGCACGACAAGTCAGAGATGACTTTAAAGACAATGATTTCTGTTTTGAACAAGATACTGCCTCTAATGTCATCACCTTTGGTAAGGTCGGGGAGGAGTGGTTACAGTTCAAACTGAAAAATGCCTTCAACGATCTACCCCGCTGTGGTGTACTACAGTTAGCAGAAAGATGCTTACAGCAAGATATTTATCCAGACCTTCAGGATCTACCTTTTCAAAACATCAAGCGTTATGACCTGGTTTCAGTAATCAAAAAAATAGAGGGACGCCAAGTAAAAGAACCTGTCAAGAAAGCTTGTAGTTATTTGAACCAAATTTATGACTACGCTGTAGCGATGGGTTATTGTGAATTCAACATCGCGCATGGTTTAAATAAAATCGCCATTAACAGTAAAATCAAGAAAAATTATCCGTATTTGAAAGCGGAGGATATATCTGATTTTAAGTATAAATTACAAAAATTGGATGCCCATCCGATTATTAAAAAAGCACTGCTGTTCAAATTACATACTGGCGTGCGAGGGGCTGAATTGTTATTGGCTGAGCCTCATCATTTTGATTTAAATGAAAAAGTCTGGAAAATACCTGCCTTGCATATTAAACAGTTTCGACGAAAAGTCATATTAGGCCATGAGATTCCCGACTTCTTAGTTCCACTTTCAGATCAGGCTTTAGATATTTTAAAAGACGTCATGCAATGGTCATACGGTGAAAAGTACATTTTTGCTAGCCCACGGAAACATAATCAACCGATTCATTTTAATACATTAAATATGGCTATACGTAAGATGGGCTATGGAAAACATCAATTATCCTCTCATGGACTACGTTCCACTTTTAGTACCATTTTGAATGACTCAGGTTTGTTCCAGGATAACTGGATTGAGGCACAACTTTCACATATTGATAAGAACCGTACCCGTGCCAGCTATAATCACGCTGACTATTTAGCCCAGCGGACTGAAATGATGCAGTGGTGGGGTGATTATTTAAGTACTGCTAAGTGAAAATCGTACTTTTATACATAGACTTAAAACATTATGGGGTTTCAAATGGATAGTAAACAATATACTTGCCGTGTTACATGGTCAGCAGAATATAATGAGTATGTTGGGTTGTTCGAACCACAAGCACTAGCCATTTGTTGTAATTCAGCTTTAAGCGCCCTTAATTCTTTCATGCGTTTATTCACTAGTGCAAGTTGCTGATCAATTAATGCATTAACGCTAGAGCAGCTTTCTTCTGGCTTATTTTTTAATTCGATAAGACGTTTAATATCATTGAGTGATATATCTAGGCTGCGACAATGCTTTACGAATTCCAATTGTTTAAGTGCTTTGCTATCATACAGCCTGAAATTACCTTCTGAACGATTTGGATTTAACAGTAATCCTTCTCTTTCATAATATCTAATCGTTTGTATTGAACAGCCCGATTTTTTTGACAATTCGCCTATTTTCATCAATTTCCCCCAGACATTTGACTCTATAGTTACTATAGAGTCTATAGTATAAGTATGCAACGAAAAGGATATATAAAAAATGACTGAGAAATATTTAAACAATACGAATATCGTTAATTTTGAACACAAAGATATCCAATCCTTGATCGATCAACGTAGGTGGAAAAACTTGGATAACTTCAACAAAATTGGTGCCGCTTATCAGTTTGTAAAAGATGAGATTTTCTTTGGTTATAATGAAAGCGATGATATTGCAGCAAGCGATGTGCTAGCAGATGGTTATGGACAATGTAATACTAAGGGTAATCTGTTAATGGCACTATTGCGTGGACTAGGCATTCAATGCCGATTTCATGGGTTTACCATAGACCAGCAACTACAAAAAGGTGCTATCCCAAGCTATGTATTTTGGTTAGCACCTAAATACATCATTCATAGTTGGGTAGAAGTTTACTTTGAAGGGCGTTGGATAAACTTAGAGGGCTTTATATTGGATGAGCAATACTTAAGCTCTCTACAGGAGAAATTTGACCAAGTAAAAGATGATTTTTGTGGTTATGGTGTTGCAACAAAGTGCTTTTCATCACCAGATACAGATTGGCGTGGAGAAAATACCTATATTCAAAAAGAAGGTATTCATGATGACTTTGGGCTTTATGATTCCCCTGATGAGTTCTATCTCGAAAAAGGGACTAACTTGTCGGGGTTCAAACGCTGGATATATCAACGCTTGATACGTCACTTGATTAATATGAATGTATCAAAACTAAGAAATAGAAAAGTACTAGAGGTACAAAATGCACAACCATAATCATAGTCATCAACATGGTAAAGATGACCGTATTGGTTGGGCATTTTTCCTTAATGTGACATTCACTATTATCGAATTTATAGGTGGTTGGCTCACTAACAGTACGGCGATAATGGCAGATGCAGTTCACGATCTTGGTGATAGTCTTTCAATAGGTTTTGCGTGGATTTTAAGTCGTTTTTCAGATAAAGAAGCATCAGATAAGTTTAGTTATGGTTATCGTAGACTTACTCTCTTTGGCGCATTGATAAACAGTATTGTTTTAATCATTGGCTCAATTTGGATTTTATTTGAAGCAATTCCAAAGCTGTCCAATCCTGAAATGCCTGTAGTCGAGGGGATGTTAGGGCTAGCGATACTCGGCGTTGCCGTTAACGGATATGCTGTATTAAAATTAAAAGCGGGTGAAACATTAAATGAGAAAGTGCTGACATGGCACCTTCTTGAAGATGTACTTGGATGGGTTGCCGTTCTTATAGTCTCTATCGTACTGTTGTTCGCTGAACTGCCGATATTAGATCCCCTTTTATCAATAGGGTTCACGCTGTTCATCTTGTTTAATGTTTTCAAAAACCTGAAATCAACACTCGTTTTATTTCTTCAAGCTGCACCCGATAAAGAGACTCAAAAGCGTATTAAACTATCACTAATGGAATTTCCTGAAGTTAATGGTATCCACCACATGCACTTTTGGTCACTAGATGGTGAAAGTCACGTTTTAACAGCGCACCTTGAGCTGAGTGACAACTTTGACGTTAAAGAATTAATTAGGCTTAAACAAGAAGTTGCAGCTAAATTATCTTCCTATCATTTATCGCATACAACGATAGAGTTTGAGTTTTTAAATGAAAATTGTCGGGATGAAGCGCAGTAAGCTTTATCAATAAAATGTTGGGCATACAATATTAAAAGCAGCTTAATTAGGCATAACCTAGTAATTAAGCTGCTTTTTTTGATTTTAAATTTCGTCGGATTGCTGTTTGCTACTCTCAGAGCCATGCGCCCATTGATATAAAATAGGCAATACAAACAAAGTTAAAATTGTAGAAGATACAATACCGCCGATAACAACTGTTGCTAGTGGTCGTTGTACTTCTGCACCAATTCCAGTGTTTAACGCCATTGGAATAAAACCTAAACTTGCGACCAGTGCCGTCATTAAAATAGGTCTTAAACGAATGATGTGCTGAGTTTCCATCATTGTCTTGGCTTGATGCGGATCAGTCTAAAGCATTCTCAGGAATAGAGGAGCTCGTTGCTGATGTTGTCGCTGATATGATTAGCAATAATGAAAAAGTTCCTACACCACTCTCCGGGAAAATATAGTAGGCAGTTTGTTGTCCTTGTTCTCAGTGGTTCAACAAAAACTAGCCCTCGAAGCCGCAGAACGTGGCGTGGACATAAATTGTTTAGTATCAGTAAAAAGAGCGATGTAATTTTAGTACGAGTGAGTGATAGAGCAGGAACCTATGCTTCATATATTCAGTAAATGGTATGTTTTTGAATTAATAGGTATTTTTAAATAAAGCTTTCTTTGATTTAGTGCTTTTTATTTAATAAATTAATTTTAAAAACAACTTAGGCTAATTGATAAACACTATCTGGAAAGATTAAAAGAAAATATTTTTTAATTTCTGCTAATTCATTTAAGGCAGGTTCCCTTTCAAGCAGTTGAAATGTCCAAATAAGTACAGCCTGATGATTATCATAGCAAGTATTTACTCCAAGAAAATTAGCCATTCCATAACTTCTATTGATGTTCATTTCTTTAATTAATTGATTTCCTAAGTCACGAGCTTGCTGGCTGATCAATAACTCATTTGGTAACACGGCGGTCATCTCCACAAAATAATCTAATGCAGGTTCAATCCTTATATTTAAAAAGTTATAATTTAGTTGAAATGGATAAAATATACTTTCTATAAGTTGTAATAACCTGCTGTAGGTTAATTTTAGCAAAGTATTACTCAGTCAACAACTTCAAATAACCCACAGCAAGTTATTTTTTGTAAATTAATTTAAATATGATTACTTGTAAGTTATCTAGCCTCATGGGCGATAGAAAAATTTTAAAATTAAGTGAAGTGGTGCATGCAACAGGTATCAATCGCAACACGCTCACAAGTATGTATTATGACCGTGCTGTACGTATTGAATTACCAGTCGCCGATAAGTTGTGTAAGTACTTTAACTGTACGATGAATGATTTGTTTGAGTTTAAGGAAGAAGTTGAAGAAAAAGATTAACTTAATACTTCGTTTGATAAGTTTTTCGAAGAAAAAGACTAGCCAATACTTAGTTTGATAAGTTTTTCTCTGCAGATCTAATATTGAATTTTATAAAATATCATTACAAACAGAGGTGGTTCCACTTGTTTGAACAACTAAAAGCGTATTTATAAGTGATATTCCGCTCTAGTTAAGCCACCTTGTTTTGTTGGGGTAGCTGATCATAGTAAAACTCATTTGGTGTCATTTTGTCTAGACTCGAATGAGGTCGTTTCAGATTATAAAACTCAAAATATGCACTCAATTGCTTTTTCGCATCTGTGACACTGCTATAAGCTTTGAGATACACCTCTTCATATTTAACGCTCCGCCATAATCGTTCAACCATCACATTATCTACCCATCGACCTTTACCATCCATACTGATTTGAATGCCATTTGATTTCAATACATCAATAAATGCATCACTGGTGAACTGACTGCCTTGGTCTGTATTCAATATTTCAGGTGATCCATATTTTTCAATCGCTTCATTTAAAGCCGAAATACAAAAATCCACCTCCATACTAATCGATACCCTATGCGCAAGTACCTTGCGGCTATGCCAATCAATCACAGCACATAAATAAACAAAGCCTTTTGCCATAGGGATATACGTTATATCAGTAGACCACACTTGATTACTGCGCTGAATAGCCAATCCTTTGAGCAGATATGGATATTTACGGTGAGCTTGATTAGCCTGGCTTAAATTTGGTTTGCAATATAACGCCTGAATACCCATTTTCTTCATTAAAGTACGTGTATGACGTCGTCCTATATGATGCCCTTGACGATTCAACAAATCACGCATCATACGACTGCCTGCAAAAGGATATTGCATATGTAATTCATCAATACATCGCATCAGCTTCAGATCTGATGAGCTAACAGGTTTTGGGCGATAATAATAACAACCACGAGAGACTTTCAGTAACTTAGCTTGTTTAGATACTGAAATCTGAAGTGAGTGATCGATTAACTTTTGTGGTTGAAGCGGCCCAGTTTCTTCAACACACCTTCTAAAAAATCAATTTCTAATGCCTGCTCACCGATTTTTGCATGTAACTTTTTAAGATCAATGGGAGGTTCTGATGGAGCTTTTGATTGATCGAAAGCTTGTGAGGAAGCTGAGATCAATTGATTTTTCCAGTCAATAATTTGGTTTTGATGAACATCAAACTCAGAACTCAATTCAGCAAGTGTTTTTTCTGCTTTGATCGCAGCAAGTGCTACCTTAGCCTTAAAGTCGTTTGAATGATTTCTTCTTGGTCTACGTGCCATAAAATACTCCATATATTGATGTTTATAACATCATTTGAGGAGCAGAGTATCACTTATAGGAGTTGTTCAAATTTCCGGATCCATCTCTAAGTGAGGAGGAAATGACTCTTACTATTCAGATGTTGTTTCAAGCTTTTTTTGATTGATAGAGTTTTATGTATTAAACTCTATATTGAAAGTAAATATATTGTAAAAATAGTATGTTATTTACTAATTGATTAAATTATTTACACTTATTCTGTATAATGCTCTATGAATTCATTACTTATTTTTTTAAATTAAAAATCATATGCAAAGCTTAAATGATGAAGAGTGTCGCCAAGTTGAAAGTGTAAAACAGCTTTTACAAAAAAATTTTAAAGATAAGCTTTATGCTATTTATTTATATGGTTCGTATGTTGATGGTGGTTTAAAACATAAAAGTGATCTTGATATTTTAGTTATTATTGAACGTGAAATTACCGATCAGGAAAGAAAACAATTAGCGCAGAATTTTCTAAATATATCTGTTCCGATTGGTCATGCTACAGCGCGTGCCTTAGAAATTACGATATTAGAAAAAGGGAGTATTACCAATAAAAATCATCCATATACATATCAGCTACAATATGGCGAGTGGTTGAGAGAAGAATTACTCAAAGGTGAATTACTTTATAGTCAATCTGATCCAGATATTAGTATTTTACTTAAAACTGCCCAATTACATAACATTACTATCTTTGGACCTGATATTTGCGATTGGTTAAATCCAATTAGCTATGAACAATTAATATTTGCCATGCAAAAAACTTATCCACAAATTATTGCTCATTGGAAAGACGATCAGGATGAATGTAATCAAATTTTAGCGCTATGCCGTATAGCTTATACATTAGATCATAAAACAATAGTTGCCAAGGATGTTGCTGCGACATGGTTTTTAGAATTCTTAAGTCAGATAGATCAAGACATTTTGCAACTCATAATAGATGAATATATTGGGCAAGGTCATGAGCAATGTTGGTTAGTTTTACATGATCAGCTTGCTAAAATTGTTAAAGAATTACAGCATAAAATTGAACCACTACTTTTTAACTGATGTGGAAGTAATGGATATGCTTCTTAGATTATTACCTCACTATATCTCTAAATACCGAAGAGACTTGATATTGCAAAGGGGGGCGTGGTTGGAGTTGCATGAAGATTTTAAATAAAAGCGGAGGAACTAGGGTAAAAGTTGCCAAAAAGTTTCTTCTGAAATGACTTTTATATTATGACGTTTAAGCAAAGCGGAGGTAACTCCATTGCCATAGATCTTATTCCCATTAAATTGACCATCGTAAATCATTGAACTACCACATGAAGGGCTATTTTCTTTAAGCACTACCAGAGTAGCTTTTAATAATTGAACTTTTTTTAAAGTTCTATATGCCCCTTCAATATAGATTGAAGTCACATCCTTTCCTGATTTTTCAATTACACAGGCTTTTCCATCTAAGACATCATCGCCATTACCTCCCGAAATCTCGGCAGGTTCGCGTGGTGTTGATAAACCGCCAAGAATCTCTGGACATACCATAGTAGCTTTTCCATCTTTGACTAATTTTTCGATTTTTTCGTTTAAGCTATGCGTCCCGTTATAACGTACCTTTAAGCCAGCCAGACAAGAACTTACTAAAATCATATTTCCTCTATGAAAAAGATATGTATCGATTTGCTATTTAGCCAGTACCTATTATTTTTTAAAATTAATAGGTTAGTGCTATGGATAAAACAAGAATTTAAATATGATCAATGCAAAGTGAGTTATTTTTTTTCTAACCCACAAAGCTTATAGATTAGTTTGATCCTTTTTGTTTAGAAAATTTATCAACAGTGGGAGTGACGGGCACTGGCTGGCAATGTCTAGCAACGGCAGGCATTTCGGCTGAGGGTAAAAGAACTTTCCGCTAAGCGATAGACTGTATGTAAACACAGTATTGCAAGGACGCGGAACATGCCTCAT
>NZ_VPDL01000024.1:0-55193 GCF_013417705.1 Acinetobacter sp. YH12235
GCTTACGCGCCTGCGCAATGGCTGCGTCTGGCGCCAGATACCGGCCTCCATCGGAGAAACTGTCCGAGGTTATGTTGACGATGCCGAAAATGATGAGCGATTTATTCATGGGGGCTTCTATAATAATAATAATCGAGCATGAGTCTCATACGGATGCTCGGGTCGAAAGGGAATCCCCAGGCGAGTAACCTGTTTGCGGTGATCCATTAGCTGCAGGAGCAGAATAGCATACATCTGGAAGCAAAGCCAGGAAAGCGGCCTATGGAGCTGTGCGGCAGCGCTCAGTAGGCAATTTTTCAAAATATTGTTAAGCCTTTTCTGAGCATGGTATTTTTCATGGTATTACCAATTAGCAGGAAAATAAGCCATTGAATATAAAAGATAAAAATGTCTTGTTTACAATAGAGTGGGATATGTGGAGTCGATTAGTCCAATTTCTCGGTCAAAGCCCAAGGCCTTTTCGGCATTAACCAAGAGTCTGCTTAAGCACAATTTTCTGGTGGGTAATCATAACTTTTGCCTCATTTGTGATGGATTGATCTATCTTGATTCTACTGAATCGGATCATCGGATTGCCAAAGCCGTAGGTGGGCAAGGTGTTCTAGAGAATGGTCTGCTGGTTCATCCCATCTGTAATAGGATGAAATCAGATCTGAGCCTGGAAGAGATTAGAGCGGATTTGTTTGGTGAATTACTGTATTAATCAACAGAGCGATGAGCTCATTTTTGCAGAAGTATCAATGATTAATCACATGATTTAACTTTTGATACATTCAGCCAATATGGTTATTTTTAATTCAGTCCAGAATCACAACCAGAAACTAGCTGTAGTTTCTGAATGACCGTCAAGGTCCTTAGTTTCGCCCATAGATTCCCTCTGTGGGCTTTTTTTGATCAAAAATTGTATAGATGCTCTAAAATAAACCTTTTAGCATTTCATAAGCAATTAGGATTAAGGCTGAGACCATCAGCACAACAAAAATGAGTTCCACTCTAGTTAACAACTTAGTTCCATTTACTTTTCACTTAATTTATATAGCAGTTAACTCGTAGCATAAATGACATAACATGACATGGAAAATAATCAAAAAGACAGAATTTGGATTTTGATCAGATCTGCATGTTTACATGCTTCTACAGCAGCTTTGAATGTTTCACTTAACCTTTAAACTTTTCTTAAAACTAAATATATTTACATATACATTCTAAAATTTGATAGAATTTATTAAAACTTTAGATTCTAAGTGTAAATAATGAGAAGCGCTAATATTCGACGTGATGGCTACTTAAAATTTCTGAATACATGGCAAGACCGTGATGTCATTAAAGTGCTTTCGGGTGTACGTCGCTCTGGAAAATCCACCTTGTTAGCGATGTTTCAACAAGACCTAAAAGCACAGGGTGTACAAGCCGAAAACATCATTGCTATCAATTTCGAATTTATGGAATTTGAAGAACTCACAGATTACCGTAAACTACATGATTATGTACTGTCTAAAGTTGATAAAAGCAAAAAAAACTATGTTTTTTTAGATGAAATACAACATGTTACCAATTTTGAGAAAGTAGTCGACTCCTTATATGTTCGGGATTATATCGATTTATATATTACAGGCTCAAATGCATTCTTTCTAAGTGGAGAACTTGCGACTTTACTTACAGGACGCTATATCGAGCAACACGTTCTACCTCTGTCATTCCAAGAATTTAAACAGTGGCATATTGAAAATAATCCGATCATCCAACAATTATCCAATCGTGATTTGTATGCCATGTATACGCGCAGTAGTTTCCCTTATACGCTTGCCATGACTAGCCAGCAGGAAACTTATGATTACTTGCAAGCGGTCTATGCCAGTGTAATGTTTAAAGATGTTATTCCCCGTTTGAATACGGCCGATATTAACTCTCTCGAGCGTGTCGCAAGATATTTAGCAAGCGTGACAGGCTCACCCATTTCCATCAATAAAATTAAAAATACCTTTGTTTCAAGTGGGGTTAAGATTTCATTTGAAACAGTAAAACGCTATATTCAGGGCTTACAGGACAGTTTGTTATTTTATAGTGCCGCACAATTTAAAGTACGCGGGCGTGAGTTATTACAATCCTCTGAAAAATACTATTTAGTTGATGTCGGATTGCGCCGGATTATGTTGCCTGATGCTAATGCTGATCAAGGTCATATCTTAGAAAATGTGATTTATCTTGAGCTTGTCAGACGAGGTTATACGGTCTATGTAGGGCGGGTTGATGAATATGAAATTGATTTTGTTGCTGTCGATACTTTACAGAATTTAACTTATTATCAGGTGGCATTAGAAACGCTCAATGAGGAGACACTCAGCCGAGAGTTACGTCCATTACAGAAAATTTCTGATTCGTATCCCAAGTATTTGCTTACCTTAGACACGATAGGGACTGAAGCGAATTATAATGGTATTGTAAAAATGAGTGCTCTCGATTGGTTGCTATCTGAAAATAAGTAAAGTTGAGGGTAGACATGGATACTCTTATTTATTAATTAAAACTCAAAGACTTTTCAGCATCATTCAAGAATGTATTCAAGCATAATTTCTGCTCCAATTGTGATGGATCGATTTACCTCGATTCGATTGAGTCAGACTATCATGATTGAGCCAGAGTCGCTTACTGAAAGTAGCGAGAATTGCGCTGGAGTTTCTGAAGGAAATTAATTCCTTAGTTTGCCCATTCATCCATCTGGGCATTTTTTTTGATCAAAATACAGTGCTGTTCTTGCTAAAAAATGACGGCACCCACCATAAAACACAATATTCCAAAAATAATCCAAGGCCAGATCTTTGTCTTCGGTTGTTCTAAATTCTGAGGATTATATTCCGTGTGTTCTAGCGATGTCGGTTGTGGAACACGGGTCTTTTTAGAGTAAGGCTGGTGTTTAGAGTAAGATAGTCCCGTACCTGGAATACCGACACTGGTTCGCGTACCTTTTTTTCCAATATTTAGAGAAGCACCAGGTTTGCCAATGCTGGCACTGCTGATGCCTTTATGGGTCAGATTAATTTTAAAACCCGGGAATAATTTAATACTTTTACGAAATCTAAAACCCATATTGCTCTCATTCTAAAACTTAGCTCAATTCACGCGCTATACCAGGATCCATGATCTGCTAGAGATCGTACTTTGACGGCTATCATCAGGATACTAGTATATTTTTTATCTGGTGATTGCAATACTACCTTTAAATACCGTCAAAAATGTTTACTGTATATTTGCTGTAGGGTAATCTTAAAACTGCTATTTATTGACTGATTGGTATATGACGACAGATAAGCATGAAGTCCTTCTCAGAATGAGAGCCATTGAACTCCTTGCATACTGGGAAGGTCGTTTGGTTACCAATCGTTTGATGAGCTGGTTTGGGCTGAGTCGACAGCAGGCTTCTGCGGATATCAAGCGTTACAATACGCTGTATAACCCCGATGCCTTGATTCATGACCCCTCCGTAAAAGGCTATGTGCCTAAAGCCAGCTTCCAGCCTGTACTGACTACAGCGCATATCAATGAATATCTCAATATGCTCTCGGGCTTGGTCAGTGAATCGCATGCCCTGATTGCGATGCCAGAACCGAATCTTGCAGCAGTTCAATTACCTGATCGCAGTGTACGTCCTGAAGTGATTCGGGAAGTTTTGCGTGCCTGCCGCAACCAAAGTACTTTAAAAATGATTTATGCCTCGATGCAGAATCCGCAGTGGCATGAACGCATCATTTCCCCACACACCCTGGTGTATACCGGTTTTCGCTGGCATGTCCGTGCCTATTGCCATCAGAGCAAGCAGTTTAAGGACTTTTTACTCTCCAGAATTGATCGCACACCTGTTGTGGTGGCGATTGAGTCAGTAGACCCTGCTCAGGATCAGCAATGGCATGAAGAAATTGTACTGACGCTGATCCCTAATCCAAAATTGAACTCATCACAACAAGCGCTGGTCGAAAAAGACTTCGGCATGCCCGATGGCAGATTACAGATTCCGGTGAAAAAAGCCCTGGCTCACTATACCTTACAGCGATATCAGGCCGCAATCACGCTGGCTGAGGCGGAAGATGCCTTGAAATATCCCTTAGTGTTAAAAGGTTCAGATATCGAAAAGCTGTCGTCTTACCTGTTTGATCAGGCGTCATAAGGAGATTGGCCATGTTAGAGCAATTTCATTATGACAGTGACCTGATTGGTGGCTCCCTGATGGTGCGTGAAAGTCGGCTTATCGCGGATCTGTTATTACGAGAAGCGACTCCAGAACAATGGCATCAGGCAATTCAGATTGACAATATTCTGCAAAAAAGAACGCCTGCTTCAGCTCAACGCAATGCCACCGCTATTCGTAAGCGTCTGGAGCGCTTAGAGCCTGATTTCTGGAAAGCTTTGCGTGATGGGGATGATGAGCTGGCGACCCAGGTGGCTTTTTGTGGGGCACTGGAACGCAACCTGTTGCTGCTTGAGTTTATGGAAACGGTGATGAGGGATGCCTATATCTCCCAGGCGCAATACTTGGACAGTTATATCTGGTCAGACTTTCTGGATGAGCGCTCACAACGCGATCCGGATATCTGTGATTGGAAAGAGTCCAGCAAGAAAAAAATGGGGCAGGTGGTGTTTCGCATGCTGGCAGAAGCCGGTTACTTAAAAAGTACCAGTAAGCTGGAGTTACAGCGCGTGATCGTCAGAGCAGAGCTGCGTAGCCTGTTGGAAGAACATTATAAACAACGCATTAAAAGATCTATGGAAGTGTCGCTATGGACGCGGTAGTTGTAGAGGGGCAGCAATGAGTCAAACAATACATGAGCGTCTGAACCAGATTCCAGAGCGAATACTTTCAACCGAGTTTCTCACCGGTCAAGGGTTGGGCAATGAAATTGGCTTCTGGATTTTTGATTATGCACCTGAAGATGAGTTGAAAGTGCGCGAATATCTGCATTTTCTAGACGGGATGCTGGAGAAAAAACACAGTCAGCTGAAGGTGGTGAATATCAACCTGCTGCAAGCCGTGGTGGATTATCTGGCTGAACGTAACTTCATCGATAAAGCCATTCAAATGCAAAAAGCCAAAGGCGATGAGGCGCTGCTCAAAGCGCTGAAAGGCCCACTGCATATGGATAAGTTCGCGCCCTATCTGGTGAGTAAATATGCCACCAATGCGCAAGATATTGTGTTGATGACTGGGGTAGGGTCGGTTTGGCCACTGTTACGTGCCCATCACTTATTAAACAGTTTGCATTCGTTACTGGGGCATAAGCCAGTGGTGCTGTTTTACCCAGGTTATTACGACGGTCAAGCGATGAGTTTATTTGGAAAAATTCCAAGCAATAATTACTACAGAGCATTCAGATTAGTGCCTTAACACGGCAAATAGAAATAAGAATTCGGGGGAATTGATTGAGATGAACATTAAAGAACTTTTTTATAAGCCATTAGATCGTGCGATTAACGGGGTCGTAAAAGCAGACCAGAATGACAATACTACGGTTTATCAGGAACTCGATGAGTATGTGGTCACCAATGAACTGGAAAAGCATTTTCGGGACTTTTTCCAGTCTTATGGCACAGACCTGAGCGATCCTTCGATTGCCAACCGTGTCGGCGTATGGATTTCAGGCTTCTTTGGTTCAGGTAAATCACATTTCCTGAAAACCTTGTCGTATATTCTGGCCAATAAAGTGGTACGTGATGCGCAAGGTAACGAGCGTAGCGCCGCAGAATTCTTTGATGAAAGCAAAATTCGTGATGCGTTTATCCGTGCCGATATTGGTAAGGCCGTCAGCCATCATGCCGATGTCATCCTGTTTAACATCGACAGTAAAGCCAGCTCCAATGATGATGGCAATCCAATCCTGAATGTGTTTTTACGTGTGTTTAACGAGTATCAGGGTTTTAGTGCTGACCATCCACATATTGCCCATATGGAACGTCACCTGAGCCAGAAAGGTGTCTACGAACGCTTTAAACAGGCGTTTGAGGAATCTAGCGGCATGTCCTGGCTAGAGGAGCGTGACGGCTATCAGTTCTATCAGGATGATGTTGAAACCGCGATTTCCCAAGCCCTCAACCTATCCGCTGAAGCTGCACACAAGTGGTTTGAGGATTCTGAGCAGACCTTTAGTGTTTCGGTGGAAAACTTCTGTCAGTGGGTGAAAGAATACCTGGACAGTAAAGGACCCCAGCAACGCATGTTGTTCTTGGTCGATGAAGTGGGGCAGTTTATTGGCAGCGATACTCGCTTGATGCTGACATTGCAAACCATTACTGAAAACCTAGGTACGATCTGTAAAGGCCGCGCTTGGATTATTGTCACCTCACAGGCAGACATCGATGCTGTTTTAGGTGAGATGTCTTCTTCCAAAGCCAATGACTTCTCCAAGATTGCTGGTCGTTTTAAAACCCGGTTATCACTGTCCAGTTCCAATACCGATGAAGTCATCCAGAAACGTTTATTACGTAAAACCCCAGAAGCAGAAGCATTGCTCAGATCGGTGTTTGAGCAAAAGGGCGATATCTTAAAAAACCAGATCACCTTTGACCGTTCAGGCCCAACACTCAAGAACTATGAGGGTCCAGACAGCTTTATCAATAACTATCCTTTTGCGCCGTACCATTTCCAGCTGGTGCAAAAAGTATTTGAAGAAATCCGTAAGGTCGGTGCGACCGGTGCACACCTGGCCTATGGTGAACGGTCCATGTTGGATGCGTTCCAGATGGCCGCGAATGCGATTGCTACAGATGAAGTCGGTGCCCTGGTTCCTTTCCACCGCTTCTATACTTCAGTGGAAGGATTTCTGGATACTGCAGTGAAGCGTACCATCGACCAGGCAGGGCAGAATAAGACCCTGGATGGTTTTGATGTGCAGATGCTGCGTACCCTGTTCATGATCCGCTATGTCGATATCATCAAAGGTACCTTGGATAACCTGGTGACTTTGTCGATTGAGAAAATTGATGAAGATAAGCTGGCATTACGCAAGCGGATTGAAGAAAGCCTACTGCGTCTGGAAAAAGAGAGCCTGATTACTAGGAATGGTGATGAGTTCCTGTTCCTGACCAATGAAGAACGCGATATCACCCGTAAAATTAAAGCCACAGACTTAGCGGCTTCAGAAGAAAATAAAGAGTTAGCTAATCTAATCTTTAAAGATTTACTGAGGGATCAGAACAAATACCGCCATCAAGCCAACAAGATGGACTATCAGATTGGTCGTTTTCTGGATGGTCATAGCCTGGATGGCAAGTATGAGAGCGATTTGAAAGTTGAAATCATTTCTCCACTGGATACGGAATATAACCTCTACACAGAAGCTTTCTGTATTGGTAAGAGCGCCGAGGCCGAAGGGCAGGTACTGTTTAAACTGGCAGACGATAAACAGTTCTTTAATGAACTGCGCACCTGGCTGAAAACCAATAAATTCATCCGCTTAAATGATGATGGTACCCAATCCGATATCACCCGTATTCTGGCAGACCGTGGCCGTGAGAATCAGGAGCGTAAAAAACGTCTGCGTGCCCGGGTCGAAGAAATGTTGCTGGACGCGGAAAGTTATGCCTTGGGTCAACATCTACAACTTTCATCTTCAAGTCCAACCACCAAGCTGGATGAGGCTTGTCGTTATCTGCTGGAAAACACTTATACCAAACTGAGCTATTTGCATGTCTATCAGCAGGATGCCTGGCGTGAACTGAACGCCGTCTTGACTGTTGATGATATGGCGCAACTCGGATTGTCTCTGGATGGCGGTCAAAGCAATCCGAAAGCCCTACAGGAAGTGGAGCAGTACATTGCACTACGCGCCACTGGTACAGAGCGTATTCTAGTCTCAGATGTGGTGGATCGTTTTGCCAAACGTCCTTATGGCTGGCCGGATGCCGAGATTTTACTATTGGTGGGTCAGCTGGCTGCGATGGGGCGGATTTCTCTGCAGTTAAATGGCGGCAGCTTACAGTTAAAAGATGCCTTTGAGCCTTTACAAAACAGCCGCCGTCGCCGTGATGTGTCGATCATTAAAAAACGCCAGACTGATGATCAGGTGTTGAAACAGGCACGCCAACTCACCCAAGACCTATTCTCGGCTATGGGACCAGCGACAGAAAAAGAGCTATTTGAATTCTATACCCAACATTTTAAAAACTGGTTAGCCAACTTTAAGTCTTATAAGAGTAAAACTGATGTCGGGCAGTTCCCAGGCAAGAAAGTGATTGAAAAGTCGATTCTGACTTTGGAACGTCTGCTGGCGAATAGCGACAGCTTCGATTTCTTTAAGGCCGTGGTTGAGAACAAGGACGACTATCTTGATCTGGAAGAAGATTATCGTGACATTCATGAATTCTTTAGTAACCAGATGCCGAGCTGGCAGCAACTGCAACAGGCCTTACGTCATTTTGAGAAGAACAAACAGGCGCTGGGCAGTGATGAGGTGGCAAAAAAAGCCCTCTCCGAATTACACCGTATTTCGACCCTTGAATCACCATATGGTTTACTCAATAAAATCGCTGATTTGGTTCGCACTGTGGAAAGCGTCAATGAGCGACTGTTGAGTGAGAAGCGCAATCAGGCGATAGAACACATTGATGACAAGATCAAGCAGTTAGAAGCCGAGATTAAAAACAGTGGCATCGCTACCGCTGAGCTGAGTAACAAGCTATTACGCCCACTACAATTGTTCAAAGCGGATATTGAAGTGGAAACTAGCCTGTCCACCATCTATATGCTGCAAACCCAAACCGCCGTGGAGCGTTTTGATGAAGCCTTGTATGAGTTGGAAAGCGAAGTTCAGACGGAAATCCAGCGTCAGGCCAAAGCGGCACAACTGGCTCAGAGCAAAGCCGAGAGTGTAACTAACACTGCAACCACCTCCAGCCCAGCTACATCAACACCTGCTGCGAGTCCGGTACAGCCTGCGATAGCCGTAGTGCCACCGAAACCAGTGGTAGAAGTTGATGTCGCTAGCATTTACAGCAAAAGCTCAAGCAGTGTCTATCTGGAAACAGAAGAATCAGTGGATCAATTTGTAGACGCACTCAAAGCTGAATTGAAAAAAATCGTGAGTGATAAAAAGCGTGTGCGTATTCGCTAACTTGGGTTAGGGATATCGGCATCAGTCATTGATTAAGGGTTTAAAGATGAATACCAGTAATATTAAAAAATACGCACCGCAAGCACGAAATGATTTTATCGCAGCGATGCGCAAACAGGCCGCCAAATACGGCATCACCGCAGACAGCATTTTACCGGCTGAACAGAAAGGCGACTTGCTGCTGATTGGCGATCAGGTTTTTCCGCTATCCGTCATGAAACCACGTGACAAGCTGATCAAGCGCATTCAAACCAGCAGTTTTGAGCAGACGATTGATTATATCGCTTATAGCTGGTTTAACCGTCTCTGTGCGATTCGCTACATGGAATGCAAAGGCTTACTGGATCATGGTCGCCGTGTACTCAGTAGTGCCGATGGTAGTGCAGGCTTGCCACAGATTCTGGAAGAATGTCTGGATATTGACCTACCGGGTTTAGATGCCAGCCGTGTGGCTGAGTTAAAGCTGGATGGCAATAAAGACGAAGAGCTGTATCGTGAGCTGTTACTGGCTCAGTGTCATGCGTTGAATCAGGTGATGCCACTCCTGTTTGAACAGGTTTCTGATGAGTCTGAACTACTGTTACCGGATAATCTTACCAAAACCGATTCGTTGATCCGTGATTTAGTGAGCAGCATTCCGGAAGAAGACTGGTCGGATGTGCAAATTATTGGCTGGTTGTATCAATTCTATATTTCTGAAAAGAAAGATCAAGTGATTGGTAAAGTCGTCAAGAGTGAAGACATTCCTGCAGCGACGCAACTCTTCACTCCAAACTGGATTGTGAAATATCTGGTGCAGAATAGTGTCGGTCGTTTATGGATGATGGCGCATCCAGAAAGTACGCTGGCCAGTGAGTGGGAATACTATATTCAGCCAGCGGAACAGACCGATGAGGTCAATGCCCAGTTAAAACAGCTGATTGATGTGCGGATCAGTGAAGATGGCGATACTTTAAACCCTGAAAGTATTACGGTGCTCGATCCTGCCTGTGGTTCGGGGCATATTCTGGTGGAAGCCTATGATTGCCTGAAAGCGATTTACTTAGAGCGTGGCTACCGTAGCCGAGATATTCCGCGTTTGATTCTGGAAAACAACCTCTACGGCATTGATATTGATACCCGTGCAGCACAGTTGGCCAGTTTTGCACTGCTGATGAAAGCACGTGAAGATGACCGCCGTTTATTTAGCAATCCACCGAAGCTGAATATTATTGCGTTGCAAGATAGTCAGCCTAAACGTTTAGAAGCATTTAGCCAAGATTTAGCTAGTGCCAATATTGCACAGACAGATTTAAAAGAACTTCTGGATTTATTTGAACATGCTTCAACCTTTGGTTCTTTGATTCAAATCCCTCAAGCATTTGCGAAGAAACTACCTAATTTAGAAACCAAGCTGAATACAGCATTAGCGTCAGGCGATATTTTTAGTCAGCAGTCAGCACAAGAGATGTTACCTTTAGTGCTACAGGCTAAATTACTCACCAAGCAATATGATGCTGTGATTGCTAACCCACCATATATGGGCAACAAGTACTTAAATCCAAATCTTAAAACCTATCTAAAAAAGAATTATCAAGGTTATGAAAAAGATTTATTTTCAGCTTTTATGATGAGGAATTTAGAGCTGACCAAAGAAAGTGGACAGCTTGGTTTTATGTCACCTTTCGTTTGGATGTTTATTTCATCCTATGAAAATTTGCGTACACATTTTATTGATAATGCAACTATTACGACTTTAATTCAGCTTGAATATTCTGGTTTTGATGGAGCAACGGTACCTATTTGTACATTTACCTTGGCTAAATCGCATATCAAAAATTTCATAGGTTCATATATAAGGCTATCTGATTTTAAAGGTTCAGAAAATCAAGAACCAAAGACATTAGAGGCAATTAACAACAGAAAGTGCGGTTGGTTCTATGATGCTAAGGCGGATAAGTTTAATAAAATTCCTGGGAGTCCTATTTCATATTGGGTAAATGATAGGACGTGGAATTGTTTTGAAGAAAATAAAAAAATATCTGATGTTTCACGAATAAGAGAAGGAATTAATACGGGTGATAATGAGCGTTTCTTACGTAGATGGTGGGAAGTCGAATTACAAAATATTGGATTCAAAAATAATATCTTAGATGAATTCTACTATAAGTGGGCACCTCATAATAAAGGCGGATCTTTTAGACGTTGGTATGGGAACCAAGAATATGTTATGAATTGGTACGCTAATGGGCAAGAAATACATGATTACCACAATGTTCCATTAGACTACAATGGTGCTCCAGTAAGAGGGAAAGCCGGATTTTTTAAAGAGTCAATTTCTTGGAGTCGTATAAGTTCAGGAAGTTTTGCATTACGTTATTATCCACATGGTTTCACATATGACTCAACAGCGCCATCAATTTTCTGTAGAACAATTAACTCACTGGCACTTGGTGGTTTTTTAAATTCTAAAGTAGTGAATCATCTACTTTCTGTAATGAGCCCTACATTAGATTTTAGGATCACTAATTTAAATAATTTACCTATTGCCCAATTCGATCAGGAAACAGTAGTTGGGGAAGTAACTAAATTAACTAAATTATCAAAAACAGATTGGGATTCATACGAAGCCTCATGGGACTTTACTCAAAATCCAATTATTCGTACTAAACAGCAAAACTTAGAACAAGCCTTTAATACATGGCAACAACAAAATGCTGACGCCGTGGCTGAAATGAAACGTCTAGAAGAAGAAAACAATAAGCTGTTTATTGACGCTTACGGTTTACAGGATGAACTCACCCCAGATGTACCTGATGAGCAAATTACTCTAACCCGTGCCGACCGTGAAAAAGACAGCCAGCGGTTAGTCTCCTATGCACTTGGCTGCATGATGGGACGTTATAGCCTGGATGAACCAGGTCTGATCTATGCCCATGCAGGCAATCAAGACTTTGATGCCAGCCGTTACCAGAAATTCCCAGCCGATGCTGATGGCATTATTCCATTGACCGAAATGCACTGGTTTGAAGATGATGCTACACACCGTATCCAAGAGTTCTTAACTGCAGTGTGGGGTAAAGATACACTGGATGCCAATATGTTGTGGCTAGCAGAAAGCTTGGATAAAAAAGCTAGTGAAACAGCTGAAGATACCATTCGCCGTTACTTAGCCAGCAAATTCTATAAAGACCACATGCAAACCTATAAAAAGCGTCCGATCTACTGGTTATTTAGCAGTGGTAAACAGGGGGCTTTCCAGGCGTTGGTGTACTTGCACCGCTATAACGAAAGTACTTTGGCACGTATGCGTACTGAATACGTGATGCCGCTGATTTCCAAAATGTCCGCTATGGCCAATTCTTTGGAAAGTGAAATCGAAAACAGTGATTCTGCTGCTGAAATCAAACGAAAAGAGAAAGAATTGCAAAACTTGCATAAACAACAGGCTGAACTGAGTAGCTTTGAGGAAAAACTGCGCCACTATGCGGATCAGCGTATATCACTGGATCTAGATGATGGGGTGAAAGTGAACTATGGCAAGTTTGGGGACTTGTTGGCTGAAGTGAAAGCTGTGACGGGGGAAAAGTGATGAATAGCTTTTCTTGCGAACGAGATCATGCAGAGGTGTTTGCATGAACTTAAATCAACTTCAGCAAGGCCTAGAACAAGCCTTTTATACTGAACAGCACCGAATTGTCTTTTGGTATGATGCAGAACAGTCATTTACTGAAGAAATCAAAGCCCTAGAGCTAAATGATGTCCAGATTCTGAATATGGCAGAAGAATCCAGCCTTGCGATTAAGCTTAAACTGGAACTTGAGGATCAGCAGGGTAAATACTTGCTGTATTTCCCAAGTGCTGAGCCTGAAACTGAAAAAGACTGGTTACTGGACATCAAGCTGTATTCACGCAGCTTCTATGCCGATCGTTTCTCGATTATTTTTAATGAGCTGGGTTTACAGCAGCAGAGTCTAAGAGAACATCTGGGCAAACGTGAAGAATTCCTTAAAGCCAAAGCCCGTCTGAGTACATTGAAACGCCATATCCAGCCTGATGCAGATGCACAGGATCTGGATATGGCCATGATTGCAGCTGTGGTCAAGGCTGACAGTGCCGAACTTATGCATATTGTCCTGGCGTTGGCAGATGAAATGGTACAGCAGAATCTGGATTTGGAAGTGAATCCAGACTCCTTTGCTGAACTGGAAAAATTCCAACTGGTGCCAGCTTTAGTCACCGCATTACAGGCCGAAATTGGTTATCCAGCATCGGTTGAAGAATTGAATGGGGAAGTACCATTCAAGCTCGGTACGTTCTTTATCCGTTTGATGAGCACAGGTTTTTGTGAAAGCCTGGGCGATATACCGCTATGGGCTCAGGAACTGGTGATGTCATCTGTCAGTTCACGTGCGACGGCTAGAGCCTTCTTGTCGCGCTGGAGAGACAGTTCTAAATACTACCCAACCTTCGATACGCTTTCCCAGACCGTGGCGAATGCACTGCGGATCCAGGAGAGGGTCGGGGCCTTTGATCTGGGGCAGCTGCTGGATGTCATGACCTTTGAAGTGATTGAACAAAAGATCATTGTTGATTTGGCCAGTCATATCCCTGCAGCAACCAAAGCTGAACTGGAACATTTCAGAACGATTATTTCTACCCGTCTGGATGGTTATTGGGCTTCCAAACATAAGGACGATGCAACCCGCCGTAAATACCGTACCGTCTATACAGCGTTGCAGGCAGCGATTGAGCTGTTCAGTCTGCGATTGCAGTTTGATTCTGGGTTCTATTTCGACTCTAGTGAAGCCTTGTATAAAGCCTACGAGCAGGAGTTGTATCGCTTTGATATGGCCTATCGCCACTACAGTGCTGCTTCTCAACGCGCTCATGTCGATATCCTGAAAAAACTTGATGAAGAAGTCGAAAATTGCTATTCCTACTGGTTTATTGACCACTTGGCACGAAACTGGGGAGAGCGGGTTGAAGCTGAGCAACGCTTGAATGTCTGGAAAGTGGCAGATATCCCAAATCAGCAGAACTTCTACGATACCCACGTCAGACCCTTACTCAATTCTGCAACGAAACGCCGTATTGTGGTAATTATCAGTGATGCTTTCCGCTATGAAGCTGCAGTAGAGCTGCGTGATCGAATCAATGAAAAGCGTTATTCTGAAGCGACCTTGTCTTCACAGCTGGGCGTTGTCCCAAGTTACACCACACTTGGCATGGCCTCGTTGTTGCCGCATCAGACTTTGGAGTACAAAGAGGCCGCAGGGGATGATGTTTTAGTAGATGGGCAGTCCAGCAAAGGGACTGCAGCACGATCCAAAATTCTGGCTGCCTATAATGGATTGGCGGTTACCGCTGAAACGGTAAAAGGTTGGTCGCGTGATGAAGGCCGTGAAGCACTTAAAGACCATGATTTGATTTACGTTTATCACAACGTGATTGATGCTCGGGGAGACAGTGCCTCTACAGAATCAGAAACCTTTATGGCGGTGGAACATGCCATTGAAGAGCTGACTGAACTTAGCCGCAAAATCTTGATGCATTTCAATATTTCTACCCTGTTGATCACAGCCGACCATGGCTTCTTGTTCCAGCAAAGTAAACTGGAATCTGCGGATCGTTCAAGCTTGACTGAAAAACCGACCAATGCATTGAAAAGCAAAAAACGCTATGTGATTGGGCATGGTTTACCAGAGAGCAAGGAAGCATGGAAAGGCTCAACCCAAGCTACGGCAGGCACACTATCTGCGACTGATTTCTGGATTCCAAAAGGGGCGAACCGTTTCCATTTTGTGGGAGGCTCACGTTTCGTACATGGCGGAATCATGCCTCAGGAAATCGTAGTGCCTGTACTGACAGTAAAACAGCTGCGTGGTGAAAAGGCTGGACAGCGGACCAAGCGTAAAGTTGAGGTCATTTCTACCAAATCCACGCTGAAGATGGTCAATAACATCCAGAAGTTTGATTTGATGCAAACCGAAGCTGTCAGTGAGCTGGTCATGCCAGTGACTTTATCCATTGCCATTTATGATGGGGATCTTAAAGTTTCCAGTGAAGAAACCTTGACTTTTGATAGCAGTACCGACTCTGTTGCCGATCGGGTCAAACAGGTCAGACTGTCATTATCCGGTACTGATTTTGACCGTAAGAAGGATTACTTCCTAGTGCTGAAGGACAAAGACCTGAATATCGAAATGCAACGCTATAAGGTCACCATTGATCTGGCATTTACCGATGACTTCTCCTGATAACGAATTAACGATAGAGCGTAGCCTACATGGAATCTGCTAACGATAAAGAACTGGATCAGCTGCTGAATGAACACTTTGCTGGGCGGGTGGTACGTAAGGATCTGACTAAACTGATCAAAGAAGGGGCAAATGTCCCTGTCTATGTACTCGAATACCTGCTGGGGATGTACTGTGCCTCGGATGATCCAGAGATCATTGAACAGGGACTACGTAACGTAAAGACCGTACTGGCTGAGAACTACGTCCGACCGGATGAAGCCGAGAAGGTGAAATCCCTGGTCCGTGAACGGGGCAGTTATAAGGTCATTGATCGGGTGACTGTAAAACTGAATGAGCGTAAAGACAAATACGAAGCATCATTTAGTAATCTGGGCATCAAAGATGCCGAAATCTCGGCAGGCATCGTCAAAGAGTATGAAAAATTACTTGTTGGTGGTATCTGGGTCATTGCTACGCTCAGTTATTATTTTGAAGAAGGACAGACTAGTTCTCCATTTGGGGTGAGTTTACTCAAGCCGATTCAAATGCCGAATATGAATATGGATGAACTTTTCAGTGGCAGAGCAGCATTAAGCACTGATCAGTGGCGCGAGAGTTTAATCCGTTCGATCGGCATGGAACCGGCTTCGTTAAAAGAGGATGTACAATGGCACCTATTAGCGCGTATGGTTCCGTTCGTTGAAAATAACTATAACGTCTGTGAACTTGGACCACGCGGTACCGGGAAAAGCCATATTTACAAAGAGTGTTCACCGAATAGTATTCTAGTTTCAGGTGGGCAAACCACTGTCGCCAATCTGTTCTATAACATGAGTAGCCGCCGTATTGGTCTGGTGGGGTTGTGGGATGTGGTGGCCTTTGATGAAGTTGCCGGTATTTCCTTTAAGGACAAAGATGGCGTTCAGATCATGAAAGACTATATGGCCTCAGGATCTTTTGCCCGTGGTCGTGAACAGATGGAAGCCTCAGCTTCGATGGTTTTTGTGGGTAATATCAACCAAAGTGTGGAATCCTTGGTGAAGACTAGCCACTTATTGGCTCCTTTTCCTGAAGCAATGATCGATTCAGCATTCTTTGATCGCTTTCATGCCTATATCCCGGGTTGGGAAATTCCAAAAATGCGTCCGGAATTCTTTACTAACCGTTATGGTCTAATCGTTGATTATCTGGCTGAATTCTTCCGGGAAATGCGTAAGCGTAGTTTTGCGGATGCCATTGAGAAGTACTTTAAGCTAGGGAATAACCTGAATCAGCGTGATGTGATTGCCGTTCGCAAGACGGTTTCTGGATTGATGAAGCTGCTCTACCCACATGGTCAATTTAACAAAGAAGATGTACGGCAATGCCTGGAATATGCGCTGCAGGTGCGCCGTCGGGTCAAAGAACAGCTGAAAAAAATTGGGGGGATGGAATTCTATGATGTGCATTTTAGCTATATCGACAATGACACCCTAGAAGAGCATTTTGTTTCGGTAAAAGAGCAGGGTGGAGGTGGACTTATTCCCGAAGGTCCTGCTAAACCAGGCTTCCTGTATACCATTGGCCTCAGTAATAAGGGCATGCCAGGCTTATACCGCTTAGAACTTCAAGTCACTAAAGGTTCAGGAAAATTGGCGACATCTGGCTTATGGAATTCAAGTAGTGCCAAAGAACAGGTCAAGATTGCTTTTGATTACTTCAAGGCCAATGCATCCCGGATCTCGGGGGGGAGTAAGGTGCTGGAACATGATTTCCATTTACATGTGGTGGAATTACAGAATACCGGCCCGCTCAGCCATCTTGCTCTGCCAAGTTTAGTGGCTTTCGCTTCTGGCCTCTTAGGACGATCGGTTCAAAGTCAGATGGTGGTACTGGGTGATATGAGCTTGGGTGGTTCAGTGACACCGGTGGAAAGTATTGCCGAATGTCTGCAAGTTGCTTTTGATGCGGGTGCCAAGAAGGTTGCTTTGCCAATGAGTAGTGCGGCAGATATCCCAACGATTCCTGTGGAACTGTTTACCAAGTTCCAGACCAGCTTTTATGCAGATCCGGTAGATGCTGTGTTTAAGGGGCTAGGGGTGGATTAATTTCATATCTGTCTGGAAGAGTTACAGTAGATTGTTTTAAATTCAGTTTCTCAAGTTAAACACCATGTTGTAAAAGCATAATACTGCCTCTTTTAAAGAGCTAGTATTTTAGGGGGGATTACCCTTCATTTTTTCTTGATCAGATATCTGTTGTACTTTGACAGGATTTTGTTGATCTAAATATTTTTGATACCAAACACGCAATGTTTCAGGAGTACAACCGATTTTAGGATCAATAGCTGTGATTGCTGCCCAAGTAGAAGGATAATCTTTTTCAGATTCAATTAGTAATTGAACCGCTCTTTCTCTGATTTCAGGGGGCAATTTTACTTTGCCATTTGTAAGGTAAAAGGGGTCAATTTTAGAATGCCGTTGACAATGTATCGCCTTTTGAGTTTGAAGCAATGTACAATGATAAGATTAACCCGTTAGGTCAGGTGGCCTAACTTAAATAAAAAGTCTCCGACAAACCCGGTACGGTTCACTATCTATTGTTATTCTTACCTGAAATTGATGTGAGCTTATAGAGACAAGGTAAATTTGCAAAAGTGCCGGCTATTCAGTGTTCATTGAATGTTTAATTTAATTTATTAAGCTTGACCTTGGAGTGGCTCTAAGCCTTATACTTGGTACAAATTTTTCGATTGTTATGATGATGCGTTCTACTACATGGATTACAGTCTTGGTTGGATTGTTCATGTTCCAAAGCTTTTGGAATGTGGCGGCGGCCTTTTGTGTCCATGAACAACAGCCTCAATCACAGCAGAGTTATCATTTTGGTCATCACCAAAATACCTTGTGTGCCAGCGATAGTCGTCAACACGATCATAATGGACAGTCAGAAAACATAAAAACATTCAGTAGCGATTTAGAAATCGGTGAAGATCATCAAGATCATCTACCATCGATGACGCATTTGATTGTACAAAATGAAAAAGTAGATGTGTTTCATCCAAGCTCTGAAGTTAAAGTGAATCCACAATTTCATTGGAAAAACAGCTATCAGGCTCCTGACCTGTTTCAACAAAGCCCACCTCCCAAATTTTCCCCGCTCATGGTGGGGTAGCCTAAAACATTCCCACCACTTTTATTATTTAAATAAGTGGGAAAAATCATGTCTTCACAATCAATTATACTCTTGCGTCATAGCTTGGTTGCTTGTATATGTGCAGCGGCTATGCAATATAGCTATGCTGAAAACGTTACCAGCTTTGAATCCGCTTTAGCAAAAGTACAAAGTTACCAGACTCAAGACAAGCTGTGGCAACAAGTTCAGCAAATATCTGAATTGAATATTCAGCAAAGTCGGTTATGGCAGAATCCAAGTATAAGTTTAGAACAGTCTGGCTTTGGCTCAGGTCAAGAACAGGAATTCAATGTTGGCGTTAGTCAACCTCTAGATCTATTTGGTCAGCGTAAGCTGAACCGGGTGATTGCCAATACCTCGAATCAACAAATCCAATTGCAACAGCAATTATGGAAGGCACAAAGCCAACTGATTGTTAAATTTGCATGGTCGCAATTTGCACTTGCTGAGGTTGAGCAGTCTGCTTATTCAGTACAGTTAAAAACAAGTAAAGCCAATCTGGACAGTGCCCAGAAACGCTATCAGGCAGGCAGTATTGCCCTGGTTGATTTTGAGCGTACCCAAATTGAAGCGCTAGAAATCCAACGACTTTATCAGCAAGCGATGCTGAATAAACAAGCTGCCGGTCGTCAGCTGTCTAATTTGTGGGGGGGAGAAACATCTTCACATCTTCAATTGAATAAAACCGCTATCCCTTGGCCAGAGCAAAGTCTCCAAACTGTGCAACGGTATATTGCTGAAGGGTGGCTAGAAAAATTCTATGCCTTGAACATTCAGCAATCGGATCATCAAATTGAAAATTTAAGAATTCAGGCACGTCCCAATCCGACTTTAAATGTAGGCATGAAACGTAGCAAAACCCCTAATGAAAGCAACGATACGACTTTGGCAATCGGCGTGGCTATTCCACTGAATATTTTCAACCGCCAGCAATATGCGATCCCGATGGTCCAGCAACAGCAAATATTGCTGAACCAACAGCAGCAGCGTGAGCTGAAGCAACAAATACTCAATATTGCCAACAGCATGCATCAGCTCAAAGGTTTACGTAGCCAGTTCGATGCCACAACAGCACAAGTTACTTTGGCGACCAAAGTTCAGAGCCGTACTTTACAAGGGTTTCAGGCAGGGAAACTGTCCATTACCGACGTTCAGCAAGCAACCACCCAACTGCAGAATCTTCGATTGGGTCAATTACAAATTCTACGTCAAGCTTGGCAAACTGCCCTCGCAGCTGAGGCACTCAGTATTGGCACAAGTTATGAAGAAATTAGCCGTTCGGATGCCTATACACAACTGAATAAAAAGGCAGTCGAAGCATCGCAAAATTTAATCAATGGGGGAGCACGATAAAATGAACGCCAAGCAAAACGGAAAAATATCCCAGTCTCTCATGATTGCAATTTTGATTCTGATTACGGTCTTGGTCAGTCTGGTTATTTGGTTAAGTTCAAAAAAAACTGAATCTGAGGGGCATGGTCATGATGAGGGAAATGCCGAACATTCTGATGAAGATAGTTCTGAAGAAGGACATGCTGAAGAAGGCGAAATACAACTGACCAGCCAACAAATGGTTGAACAAGGTTTAAAAGTTGCTGTTGCATCCACAGGATTGGTTGAAAAGCTGACAACCCTGCCAGGTAAATTGGTGGTGAATACCGATCAACAAGCGCATATATCGCCTAATTTTAGTGGTCATGTCGAGCAGGTCAATGTGGCTTTAGGACAGAGCGTGCAAAAAGGACAAACGCTGGCTGTACTAATCGTGCCTGAACTGATCGACCAACAGGCAAATCTGCGTATGGCACAGGTGAATCTGGATTTGGCCCGTAAAGATTACCAGCGCGAACAGCAACTCTGGTCACAGGGGATTTCTGCCAAACAGGATTACCAGCGTGCCGAAAATGCCTACCGTCAAGCGCAGATTACTGTCCAGTCCTCACAAGCACGTTTAAATGCATTAGGTGCAAGTGGCAATAACAATGGGCGTTTTCTGATTAAAGCACCGATCTCTGGGGTGATCAGTCAAAAAGATATTGTGGTCGGTGAAAATGTGCAACTGGCTAATCAGCTCTTTGTCATTGAACAGCTGAAAGATTTATGGCTTGAGTTTAATTTGCCGAATCAATTCTCAGGTCAACTGCAAGCCGGGCAAAAAATTGACTTTAAAGTGAATGATTCAGATCAAATCTATAAAGCTACTGTACAAAGCTTAACCTCTCAGGCAGATGTACAAACAGGGCGTCTGGTGGTGCGCGCAAAACTCGATGCGCAAGCTACTGAGTTGCGTTCTAATGTGCTAGTGAGAGTGTTGATTCCGGAAGCTACAGCAAAATCAGCCCTTCGGATTCAAAAGTCTGCGCTGCAAAGTATTGAAGGTGAAGACAGTATTTTCATCGTAGATTCAGAACAAAAAGGTCAAGTCCACTTAAAAGCACAGAAAGTGCAATTGGGGCAGGCTTCAAGTGATGGACAATGGCTTGAAGTGATTTCTGGGCTGACTGAAGGGCAGAAGTATATCGCTCAAGGCAGTTTCTTGTTGAAATCTGAATTAGAAAAAGACGAGGCAGGCCATGAACATTAATTCTGATCTGCCAAAACCAGAAGGTTTATTCGAACGAATCATTCAGTTTTCCATACAAAATGCGATTTGGGTGTTGCTCTTTGTCTGTACCTGGATTGCGGTCGGGGTGTATAGCTATCAGAAACTCCCGATTGATGCTGTACCCGATATTACCAATACCCAAGTCCAGATTAATACTCAAGCCAAGGGTTTTACTGCGCTTGAAGTCGAACAGCGGATTACCTATCCCATTGAAAATGCCATGGCTGGCATTCCGGATCTGGAGCTTACCCGTTCCATATCCCGTTATGGACTCTCTCAAGTCACCATTGTCTTTAAAGATGGGACTGATATTTATTGGGCCCGTCAGCAGATTAACCAACGGATACAGGAGGCGCAATCTGAGTTGCCTGCACAAATCGCACCGACGATGTCCCCCGTTTCTACGGGTCTCGGTGAGATTTATCAATGGGTACTGAAGGCAGATCCGAATGCGAAAAAGCCGGATGGAACTGCATACACGCCGATGGATTTGCGTGAGATTCAGGACTGGATTGTGCGTCCTCAACTGCAACGTGTTAAGGGAGTTGCAGAGGTCAACAGTATTGGTGGTTTTGAAAAAACCTATGTGGTCTCTCCCGATTTAAACCGGATGCAGCAACTGAATATCTCATTAGAACAACTGCAACAGGCTTTAGCGCAAAATAATGAGAACCGAGGTGCAGGTTATATTGAAGACAATGGTCAGCAACTGACGGTACGTGTACCGGGTGCATTCAATGGGCTTTCTGATATTGAGAACACCATGCTGGGTAGCCCAAATGGCAGCCCAATTCGGGTTGGTGATATTGCGCAAGTCTCTATTGGGCATGATTTAAGAACCGGTGGGGCAACCTATAACGGCAAAGAAACCGTTTTAGGGGTTGCCATGATGGCGATGGGTGGAAATAGCCGGACTGTTTCTAAAGCTGTGGATGCCAAGCTTCAAGATATTCAGAATAGTTTGCCTAAAGGGGTAGTGATTGAAACGGTGTACGACCGTACTACCTTGGTTGAGAAGGCGATTAAAACCGTTCAGAAAAACTTGGTAGAGGGAGCAATCCTGGTCATCATCATTCTGTTCCTGTTTTTAGGGAATATCCGTGCTGCCTTGATTACTGCCTGTGTCATTCCACTCTCTATGCTGTTTACCTTAACCGGGATGGCACAGAAAAATATCAGTGCCAATCTGATGAGTTTAGGTGCACTCGATTTCGGCATCATTGTCGATGGTGCTGTGGTGATTGTCGAAAACTGTATCCGGCGTTTAGCCCATACACAGCAACTGTTAAAACGACCTCTCACACAAAGTGAACGCTTTAAGGAAGTTTTTCTGGCTGCCCGCCAAGCACGTCGTCCTCTTATTTTTGGTCAGCTTATTATTTTGGTGGTGTATTTGCCGATTTTTGCTTTAAGTGGTGTGGAAGCAAAAATGTTCCATCCGATGGCATTGACAGTGGTACTCGCCCTTGTTGCAGCCATTATTTTATCGATCACCTTTGTGCCTGCTGCTGTGGCATTGTGGGTCAAAGGCGATATTCAAGAAAAAGAAAGTCGTTGGATGTTATGGCTAAAAGCTAAATATCAGCAAACTCTTGATATTTCGTATCAATACAAAGCAGTTGTGCTGACTTTTGCACTGTGTGTATTAGTGATTACGGGATTTATCAGTACCAAACTCGGCAGTGAATTTGCACCACAGCTCAGTGAAGGAGACTTTGCGGTACAACAGTTACGTTCACCAAGTACAGGCTTAGTAGAGTCTTTACGTATTCAGGAGAATACTGAAAAACTTCTTTTAAAGAGTTTCCCTGAAATTAAGGCAGTATTTGCCAGAACGGGTACAGCCGAGGTTGCAACAGATGTCATGCCACCCAATATTTCAGATGGCTATATCATGTTAAAGCCTCGTTCAGAATGGCCAAATCCTAAAGAAAGTTTAGATGAATTACGTGGCCGTATGGTGACGTATTTAGCCACGATTCCAGGCAATAATAGTGAATTTTCACAACCGATTGAACTCCGATTTAATGAATTGATCTCAGGTGTGCGTAGTGATGTTGGTGTGAAAATCTTCGGTGATGATATGAATGTCCTCAATACTGAGGCGACTAAAATCTCCAAAATCATTCAGCAAATATCGGGTAGCAGTGCCGTGAAAGTTGAGCAGACCTCAGGTTTGCCATTACTGAATGTCGAGGTAAATAAAACTTTGGCTGCACAATATGGTTTGAGTGTGCGTTCAATTCAAGACCTTGTGGCAACCAGTATTGGTGGACAAAGCGTGGGAGAGATTTTAGAAGGCGATCGTCGTTTTGATTTTGTTATCCGTCTTGGAGAGCAAGACCGTAGTGTCGCATCTGTTTCCCAGTTACCTATTCAGCTTCCAAATGGTGGCAGTATTTTATTGTCGGATGTCGCGCAAGTCTCGACCATTGAAGGAATCAACCAAGTCAGTCGAGAAAATGGTAAACGCCGAGTTGTGGTTACAACGAATGTTGAAGGGCGTGATTTAGGGTCTTTTGTTTCTGATGTACAGACACAGCTCAAAGCATACACTTTGCCAAGTGGTTATTGGATAGAATATGGCGGTCAGTTTGAAAATTTGGCTTCAGCCAAAGCACGGATGCAAATCGTGATTCCACTGGCTTTAATCACTATCTTTATTTTACTGATGGCGGTCTTTCACAATGTCAAAGAAAGTCTATTGGTCTTTACCGGGGTACCCTTTGCCTTGACCGGTGGTGTGCTGTTCCTTTGGCTAAGGGATATTCCATTATCGATGTCAGCTGGAATTGGCTTTATTGCCTTATCTGGTGTTGCAGTCCTCAATGGACTGGTAATGCTGACCTTTATTAAGGAATTAAGGGACAAATATCCAGTGCATAAAGCCGTGTGGCAAGGGGCTATTTTGCGCTTAAGACCAGTGTTGATGACAGCTTGTGTGGCTTCACTGGGTTTTGTACCAATGGCGCTGGCAACCGGAACAGGGGCTGAGGTTCAACGGCCACTGGCAACCGTAGTGATTGGCGGGATTATCTCTTCAACATTACTAACTTTGGTGCTGTTACCCGTGCTTTATCGTTGGATAAATGAAAAGAAAGTTTCTTAATCCAATAGATTAGTCGATTTACAGCAGAGATATTGGCTGTTATCCAATATCTCTGCTCATCATAAATAGAATAAGGAAAATATTTTATGTCAGAACATCATGATCATAGCCATGCGGTTGTTACTGAAGAAAATAGTAAGAAGTTAATGGTTGCCTTAGGTTTAACGACTACTTTTTTAATAGTAGAAGTTGTCGCTGCTTTTATTACCCAAAGTTTGGCTTTGTTATCTGATGCAGCTCATATGTTTACTGATGTAGCCGCTTTAGCTATTGCTCTTGCCGCTATCAAAATTGGTAAAAAAGCCGCAGATGATAAAAGAACTTTTGGCTATCAGCGATTTGAAATTTTAGCGGCTCTGTTTAATGCGGTGATGCTTTTTGTGGTAGCAATATATATTGTATATGAAGCTTATCAACGTTTTACGAATCCTGCTGAAATTCAAAGTGTTGGAATGATGATTGTCGCGGTCATTGGTTTGGTCATAAATTTGATTTCAATGAAAATCCTTTCTGCTAGTGCTGAAGGAAGTCTAAATATAAAAGGTGCATATTTAGAAGTTCTTAGTGATGCTCTAGGATCGATAGGCGTGATTATCGGAGGAATAGTTATTTATTTTACCCAGTGGATGTGGGTTGATACCGTAATCGCTGTGTTAATTGGCTTCTGGGTCTTACCTCGAACTTGGATTTTATTAAAACAAAGTATTCATATTCTGCTTGAAGGAGTTCCTGATGAGATTGATATTGAGTCGTTAAGAAATGATTTATTGAAGCTAGAGGGCGTTGAAGGGATTCATCAGTTGAAAGTCTGGGCTATATCCTCAAGAAATATTCATTTAACTGCTCATTTGGTTGCTCCGAATAGCAATACAGATCAACTCTATCAAAAGGCCTTAGAAGTTCTAAAACATAATCATAATATTACTGAAATTACGTTACAAATAGAAAATACGAAATGTAATACATTGAACCAACATAAACACTAATTTGGACTTTAGTCTTCATATAGATGTTTTGTGTAACTTTAAAGTATACCCTAAAGTAACAATATAAAAGTTCTTAAAACTATGTAACATTTAAATGATTTTTAACCATATATAACATGTAACTTTGATATTTAAGATTTATAATTTACGAAATTGTTCATTTTTATCTAATTGGGGCGTGAAAGAGTGAAAGGCCAAAAAGTAGGTTATGTGCGAGTGAGTTCGGTCGAGCAAAATACAGGGCGTCAACTTGAGGGAATTGAAGTCGACCGGATTTTTGTTGACCGTGCTTCGGGTAAAAATACCGACCGACCGAAATTTCAAGAAATGTTGAACTATGTCCGGGAAGGGGACAGGGTGATTGTACATTCCATGGATCGTTTTGCACGAAGTCTAAAAGATTTGGTCACTGAAGTAGATAAACTGGTCAAAAGAGGGATCGCTATCCAGTTTGTAAAAGAGAATATTACTTTTACTGCCCAATCCACGCCGATGGATAATTTGATGCTGCAACTGATGGGTGCTTTTGCGCAATTTGAACGTGAAATCATTCTGGAAAGGCAAAAGGAAGGAATTAAACTCGCCTCTGTTCAAGGGAAGTACAAAGGCCGGGTACATAAATTGAAGCCTGATAAAGCTGAAGCTTTGCGACAAGCATGGAAGGAAGGGCAGTATCCTTCAAAAATGGCATTAGGCCAGGCATTTGGAATTAGCCGCCAAGCGGTATACCGCTATTTAAAAGCCGGAGAGGAACTCAGTTGAAATTGGCGACTATAATTATTTATCTTATGAAAATCGTGAAACGTTGATTAAATAATAAGTGCAGAAAGCAAAGAGTTACTAATTTTATACAATATAAGTTTTTGATTTATAATTAATTAACTCGATTGCAATCTAGCTTTTTCAGCAACGATTTATCTTTTTTAAAATAGTATTAATTTATTTTTTTGAGAACAAACCTTAACAAAATTACAAGTTTGTAATTTTGTCGTCATTCGGATGTATATATTTACTCATTATTATAAGTAAAGATTTTTTTGGTCCAAGATATGATCAGATTCAATAATATGTACATGAAGATTATTTTAGTTATTTTTACTATAGTTTTTTCAACCAGTAGTTTTGCTGATGGGGGACTCCGTTTCTTAGAGAAAAATTTAGAAATAATTAACAAATAATTAACATAGTAATTTAAATTAAAAAGTGATTTATCAGGTGAATTTTAACTATATAAATAATTTATTTAATTTAATAAACCTTTCATAAATCATTTTTTGCTCAGTTCTATGTTGTAAATTCCAGCAATTATCATAGCCACGCGGCTGTTACTGAAGAGAATAGTAAGAAGCTAATATTTACTGTAGGTTTGACCACTACGTTTTAATCGTAGAAATTATAACCGTTTTTATTACTCAAAGTTTAACTTTTGTGATTATCTAAAAACACATAGCGGTCGAATGGCCATATTAACTGACTTAAAATCAGTCGCATACTTTAATGTATCGGTTCTGATAGCACAAAAGTTCGCAGCATGAAAACGGAACCGGCATAATTGATTTATAGTGAACCCATACACTAAGCATAATGATTTAGAGGACGATAATCCGAATGAAAAAATTCCTTTTAGGAGCTGTTGCCGCATCTGTTTTGGCCTTTTCAGGCAATGCTATGGCCAATTTTGTGGCAGGTCAGGACTATCAGGTGGTTGCAAAACCAGTCAAAGTCGAAAAACCGGGCAGAATTGAGGTACGTGAATTCTTCTGGTACGGCTGTGGTCACTGTTTCGCGCTTGAACCACATATGCAGGGCTGGTTGAAAAAATTACCAAAAGATGTACGTTTTGTACGTACGCCGGCTGCAATGAATCCACTCTGGGAGCAGGCAGCGCGTGCTTATTATGTGTCTGAAGCATTGGGTGTGCGTCAAAAAGCACATTTACAATTATTCCATGATATTCATGATAAGCAACGTCCAATTTTAGAACAGGCGCAATTGGCCAAGTTCTATACCCGCTATGGTATTCCTGAAGCGAAATTTAACAGCACTTATAAATCTTTCCCGATCACTTCGAAAATTGCCCAAGCCAAAAATCTGGCTGCTCAGTATCAGTTAAGTGGTGTTCCGGCAGTGACCGTGAATGGTAAATATATTGTGCAGGGTAATGATGCCAAAGTCATTCAGGTGGTGAATTACCTGATCGAGAAAGAGCGTAAAGCCAAATAAGACGCGATTGATTATCTCTAAAAAAAACCTGCATCGAATCTGCAGGTTTTTTTATTTAAACTGGAGGAATGGTTATTTACGTCCTGACTGCCGGATCTGGTGTTTCTATCGGCGGGCGATACCAGTGTAAAATTCCTCGGAATAAGAGCTGCATCTGCAACACGCTTTGCGCTTTAAAGTAATGAATTTTCCTTTCTATTTCAACACGCAGAATTGCCGAGGCGCCCCGACGCTCTACAACAAACAAATTCTAATCTAAGATTTACATAAATAGACTGATAAAGTTTAAAAGGAATAAATATTAATTTAAACAACATGGAAATTCTTGTTAATTTCAACAGAAATATGAACAATCTCTTCATGAATTGACAAAGCTTTACGAACTACCTCTGCTGTTAAGGAGTCATTAACTGTATTTAGGGATAAAATACATGAAAATTTACTTCTACCTACTTTCCAGACATGCAGATCAGTAATCGTAATTTGGTTATCTAATTCCTCTACAACTTCCTGAATCTCCTTTACTACAGGATGTTCCATCTCTGCATCAAGCAATGTTTTACCTGTTTCTCTAATCAATCCCCAAGACCATTGTGCTACAAGCACTGCACCTACGATCCCTAGAATTGCATCTAAAAAATCCCATCCAAAATACTTCCCTGCGAAAAGTGCAATAATCGCTAATACAGAAGTTACTGCATCTGCTACTACATGAAGAAAAGCGGCTTTCTGGTTTAAGTCATGGTCATCATGAGAGTGATGATGATCGTGGTGGTGACCATTTTCACGTAGTAACCAGGCACAAATAAAATTAACGATCAAGCCAACAATCGCAATTGAAATTGCCTCGTTGTAGTGAATATTCACAGGATTGAATAAACGTTCTATCGATTGAACACCCATGAATACAGCAACAACCATCAATAAAATGGCACTCGAATATCCAGCTAAGATTTCTATCTTCCATGTACCGAAACAGAATCTCTGATCACGAGCATATTTTCGAGCCATTTTATAGGCAAAATAAGCTAAGCCCAATGCCAACATATGAGAACTCATATGCCATCCATCAGCCAATAAAGCCATGGAATTAAAGAACCATCCTCCAAAAATTTCAAACACCATCATTACACCAGTGAGGATGGTTGCGATTAAAATTTTCTTTTGTGCTAAAGGATTTCCTTCGTCAAATTGATGCGAATGGTCACTTTTAACATTATTTAGATATTACATTTTATTGCACCACAATTAATACTCCCCCATAGTATATGTTCTTGAGGTTGAATAGTATATCTCACTTAAATCAGAACAAAAAAATTTTAAATCGGATTAGACGAATTCAAGGTCAAACTAATGCCCTTGAACAGAATATTTTAAATTCTGAAAATTCTTGTATTGAGGTATTACAGCAAGTTGCAGCAATTAAAGGTGCGATAAATGGCTTAATGAATGAGTTAATAGAACTTCATCTTAGAGAACATGTACTCGGTGATACTGAGAAAATAAAGGAAAAAGAACTAAATGAATTTTTAGCTTTAGTTAAACGCTACTTATAACTTTAAAGCACAGTCTTTTAAATAAAAAACTGTGTGCGCACCTATTAATGACAGTGGTAATCACCAGTTTTACTGTTGGTATGACAACCCTGTGAGTTCGTTCCCCCAGAATGAGCATTCGCATAGGTAAATGACATGCCTATAAAGCATATTAATAAAATTCTTTTCATCTTAATCCCTCTCAAATAATTAGAATATCAACTGTATGATATTTAATAAAAGCTAACATGGCTTAGACTATTTCCAAATATATAAAGTAAAGCCAACAAAACTTTAAATGTATATAAAAAATGGTTAAATAATTGCAAGGGGGGCTTTAAAACGTTTTAATCGTAAAGCATTTCCTAGTACAAATATTGACGAGAGAGCCATTGCACCAGCAGCAAATACAGGAGAAAGTAGCAGTCCAAATTGCGGATAAAGTACACCTGCTGCAATAGGAATCAGAGCTGCATTGTAAACAAATGCCCAAAATAAATTTTCACGAATATTGGTTATAGTCGCTTTGCTTAAAGCGATAGCATTTGGCACTCCTTTCAGGTTGCCAGACATCAAAACCACATCAGCAGCTTCAATAGCTACGTCTGTACCTGTACCTATTGCTAAACCAATATCTGCTTCTGCAAGTGCAGGGGCATCATTAATGCCATCTCCAACATATGCGAGTTTACCATATTGATTTTTTAATTTTTTAACGGCCTCTATTTTACCTTCTGGTAAGACTTCTGCAATAACCTCATCAATACCTAGTTTTTTTGCAATCGCTTGAGCTGTATGACGGTTATCACCTGTAATCATGGCAACCTTTAAACCTAACTGATGTAACGCTTCAATTGCAGCAAATGTTGATTCTTTAATTGGATCTGCTACAGCAATAATGGCAGCAAGTTTCTGGTCAATCGCAACATAGAGAGGGGTTTTTCCTTCTTCTCCCAAACGATCCGAAAATTGAGAAAAAACAGTAGGATTCAAACCTAGTTTTTCCATATATCGATCTGCACCAATATGAACCAAATGCTCAGAAACCTTCGCTTCTATTCCGTAGCCGGTCACTGATTTAAAATCAGCAACAGGAGACAGGATTAATTCCTTATCTATAGCGGCTTGTACAATTGCTCGAGCAATAGGGTGCTCAGACTTTGATTCAACGGCTGCCATCAGTGAAAGTACGGTATTGTATTCAAAACCTTCTAAGACATGCAGATCGGTTAAAATTGGTTTCCCTTCAGTCAGAGTCCCTGTTTTATCAACTGCAACCACTTTAGTTTCTTTGAGCAGCTGTAAAGCTTCACCTTTACGAAATAAAACCCCCATTTCAGCACCCCGCCCAGTTCCCACCATGATTGATGTAGGCGTTGCAAGTCCCATCGCACAAGGACATGCAATAATGAGTACAGCAACCGCGTTCACTAAACTAAAAGTTAGGGCTGGTTCAGGGCCGAGGATAAACCACGTAAGAAAAGTTAAAAGAGAGAGACCCATTACTACAGGTACAAACCACATGGTAATTTTATCAACCAATGCCTGAATAGGCAGCTTGGAACCCTGTGCCTGTTCAACCATTCGGATGATTTGAGAAAGCACTGATGAACTACCAACAGAGGTGGCTTTGATATTTAAGCTGCCACTTTGGTTAATTGTTCCTCCTACCACAGTAGAGCCTATCGTTTTTTCAACGGGCATAGGCTCGCCAGTAATCATGGATTCATCAATAAAACTTTGGCCGTGAATAACTTCACCATCGACAGGGATACGCTCACCTGGTCTAATCTCTACAATCGTTCCTGTTTGAACTTCGGCAATCGGAACTTCTATCACCTGATTATTGAGCTGTATTCTGGCAACTTTAGGCTGCATTCCAACTAGATGTTGAATTGCTAAAGACGTTCGGCCTTTTGCCTTGGCTTCAAAAAATCTACCTAATAGAATTAAAGTGATAATAACCGCTGCAGCTTCATAATAAACATTGACCGTGCCTTGTGGCAGGACACTTGGAAAGAAAGTAGCAACCACTGAATAAAGATAAGCAGCCAATGTTCCTACAGCCACCAAGGAATTCATGTCTGGTGCTAAGCGGAATAAACTTGGGATGCCCTTTTTGAAGAAGCGTCGGCCTGGAAAAATTAATGCTACTGTGGTCAAGAAAAATTGCATTAACCAGCTATTTTGTTGGCCAATGTTATCCATCATAAACGTATGAAAGGCGGGAATCAGGTGTGATCCCATTTCTAAAATAAAAACGGGTAGAGTCAATAAGACTGACAAAATTAAATCTTTTTTAAGTTTTTCTAATTCAATATTCTTTTTATCTTGAAAGCTTTCCGTAGTTTGATGAACTGACTTTGCTTCAAACCCTGCTTTGGTGACAGCCTGAATTAACGAGTCACGAGTGACAGATGAGCTTGCCTGAATAGTCGCTTTTTCAGTAGCCAGATTTACATGAGCCGACTCAACTCCTTCAACAGATTTTAAAGCCTTTTCTACTCGACCTACACAAGAAGCACATGACATACCCTCTATCGTAAGCTCTATCGGTTGCAATACTTCCACTTCGTAGCCTGCTTTTTCTACGGCTTTAATTAAAGTAGCGCGATCAAGTGGTTGATGCGTATAAATGACTGCTTTTTCGGTAGCCAGATTTACATGAGCCGATTCAACACCCTCAACAGATTTTAAAGCTTTTTCCACACGGCCTACACAAGAAGCACATGTCATCCCCTCAATCTCTAATGTTTCACTGTAGTGTGGCGTATCAGTCATTTTGGTACTCATATACGATCTCTATCATTTAGATATGCTGAGTTCTATATGCGAAGATCAGCTCGAACCAAGATAATTGGGAATTCAGGCAGCACTTTTATTGCAAGCAAGTACAGATTTTATCTGTACGATGAGAAAAACAAGAGTAAGTAAAGTGATAAGGGATTACCACTTTACTCTAACAGAGATTAAGCAGGCTCAGCTGTAAATCCACGATCACCGAGAGTGGCAATGACTTTATCCTGACTAACCGTTGTGTTGATTTCAACGATACGGTTTTGTAAATCAATATCGAGTGATGCATTCGAGTCGAGCTCTTTAATTGCAGTAGTAATGCCTCGTGCACAACCACCACAAGTCATATTAGCGATGTGAAATTTCATATGTTGCTCCTTTTTAACAAAATATTTGTTTAAACCATTAGAACAGTAACTCTAAACTTTCACCATACAACCAGCCTTTCTCTGAATCAGTTTCTTGCTGTAACTTGGTCTGTTTACATCCATAGTTTTCATCAGAGTATTCTAAAGCATAGCGTTCTAATGACTACAGTAAAAGTACTTAACCAACATTAACGTGACTTAAAAATGAAATTTTTGTCATCTACGATCACTTTGAAATTTATAAGATAGTTATTTCAATCAATAGTAGTGAACTGAATAGATGAGACTCTTATGGATTGAAGCTAAAAACCGGTGACTACCTTTAATATATAAATGCCTTATGATGCGATTTTACTGTTCTGATTGTCGTAAGCTGGCAGTCCAGTAGAAACTTTATTGCTCAGCTACAAAAGATAAAAGTACTAATGTTAAATTTCCTCAATAACCTTATTTTGAAATTCTCTTATTCAATACCCACGACAGTGGTTATATAGCCTGTTGTTAATAGAATTGATAGACCTAATAACATCTCAAATAAAATGGCATGACTAAGGTGTTTAGCAAATTTAGGATGTTGAAGATGCGGGGTGAAATACCATTTGTTGAAGGCAGCTAAAAGTAGAATACCTATAACAAAAAACATTTTAACCATGAAACCATAGCCATATGCAGTATTGATTAAGGTATTAAAATCTTTAATTAAAAGAAGAGCTACACTAGCGCCACAGGCGATTAATATCCCAACAATGAAAGCAGCAATACGTCCAAATACATGCATGCGATCTTTTAAAGGTAAACCACTTATTTCCCGGCTGGTTTTCCATAACGGATATAAAGACCCCATCCATAACGACATAACTAGAATATGGATTGATAATAAAATTTGAGCAAGTAAGGTTAAATTAGCGACATGTCCGAGCTGGGAAAAACTAAAAATAATCGGGATAAGTAAAATACAAAATATTGAACTTTCAATTATAGAAAAATGACCTTTGTTCCTGTTAAGTTTAACCACCATGAGAAGAAGTAAAAGAGCAAAACTAATAGAACGAAGAACGTATATATACCCCGTCGGAGTATTAACCAATATATTAATATACGTGGGGTCCACCATCCCTGTAATACCAGTATTGGCAAAACTACCAATCAGAATAAAAAATCCCAAGGTACTGGAAATTAGGCCTAATCCAGCGCCAATTGTAATATATTTAAGAATCGATTCTTTTAGTTCAAGATATTGTCTAAGTAAAAAATAGCAAAAGGCTCCACCAACGACAAAAGCTACACTTAAATATAAAATAACCTTAGTTAACCAAGTGGCCCACATCCAATATTCAGAAATCATTATTTTTGTCCATTCTAGAACAACATGCCAGCACCTCACTGACATGTTGAAAGGTAATCAATTCTTATTTAGTTGATTTGATAGTGAAACTATATTCACCATTCATGTTGTGACCATCTTTCCCCATTGTTGTCCAGACAACGGTATATTTACCTTTTTTCAGTTTCGGAAGAGCGACATCAAAGGATTTCTTTAAGTCATGAGTAACTTTATATTTTAAAGGAACATCTCTTCGCTGAGCATCCAGTAACTTAATATTCATCAACATAACCTCTGCACCAAAGTTAAGGGTCAAGTTCTTTGGTTGACTAAGGATAGATGCATTTTCCGCAGGAATCGCACTCACTAAACTCACATGAGCGAACGTAGTTGTAGTAGCCACAATCATCGTTGCAGCTACTACAACATTACGTATAGCAGTCATTTTATTTTGAAATAATTTCATTTACGTTTCCTCTTGATTCGTTAGTTCATTAGAGATGACTTTATAAAATCTATATTTAATGAGACCACATCATCTCCTCTTATATTTCAATTATTAGTGAGAGACAGAAACATAGCGATGACTTCAAAATTACATTTTTGTCATTTTTAAAATTTAAAATCTTTAACTATTAAAATAATCTTATTGAAAAATAATGATCATTTAACAAACAAATTATGTAGGTGGTTGATTTATGAAATGTAGTAATCATTTTGTCTAAGAAAATAGTAGCTATTTAATTTTTTATATTTTAGTTTAAATATAAACATGTTATGTTTAATTTGATCTAATATAAATTTGTGGGCTAAGCACATGACTCAAACACGTCCAAGAATGACCAAATTATTTGAACAGCTTGGTTTAGCTTCTACTGAAGAAGCAATTGCAAAATTCATAGAGAGCCATCAGCTAGCTGGAGATGTTTTTTTAACACAAGCAATTTTTTGGACTGATGCTCAACGTCATTTTTTAGAAGAAAAACTACACTCTGATGGTGAATGGACGACAGTGATTGATCAATTAAATGAGTCTTTACATGAAAATTCAGTAAAATAATTTTCCGTTAGTATTAAGGATCTACATTCTTCCCTGCATTGAATACAACTCATTCATACAGTAGTACTGTTTTGGAGATAGAGTCTCTATTATATAAGTAGTAGATTCCTTACTCTGAAATTTGGATTATAAACCCTAATATTAAAAATAATCTTCTTTACCTTCTATCTAATAAATATACCAATAAGTTTAATAATTAAATTATCCACCCTTTTTTCTATAAAAAACTATTTTGATCAACTGTATTTTTTCTTTAAAGGAATAACAGTGTAAATTACATTAAGAATGTGTCTCTAACTAGCCTTGGAGTCATCTAATCATTTCATTTTTATTTTTTTTAAGCACATAAAATCATAACAACTTTAATAGTTTTAAAAGATTAATATTAAATAAAATTTTTGTCATCTCAGCATAGACTATATATTTCGAGAAGATCTCAAAATTACATTTTTGTCATTTTTAAAAATAATTAATTAATAGTGCTAAAATTTTTAAGAGAGACAGAGAATAACCAAAAATTTCATCAGTTTAGTAGTCAAATTCCTAGACTCTGTTCAGTACTAAAACATAGCTTTTACTTCCAAATTATTTAAAGGAAAAAATTATGATGAAATTCAAAAACATTTTTTTGGGCTTATGTATCGCAGCCGCGTCATTGAATACATTTGCACAGCAATCCGATGAACACAAAGATCACCATCCTGAAAAAACAGCACCATCTGCAGTAACAATTAAGCAAACAGTTACCAGCACCACTGCTACAGATAAAATGGCTGCAATGGACCAGCACATGAAAGCAATGCAAGCCATGCATGCAAAGATGATGGCTGCAAAAAACCCTCAAGAACGTCAAAAACTTATGGCTGAGCACATGAAACTCATGCAAGGAGGTATGAGCATGATGAAACAGATGAGCGGCCAAAGCATGAATGCAAATATGGCTGACCGTCAGCAGATGATGGAAAAACGTATGGACATGATGCAATCCATGATGCAGATGATGATGGACTGTATGCCTCCCTCCACAACTAAATAATTACCCATGAATTAGAGAGGGAAGCACCATGAACCATCAACCTCAAGAACATAATTCAGTACCTAACTTTTGGTCTACACGTTATGCCATCGGCCTATTCGTGATTGGTGGTGTGGCAGCCTATTTTCTCTTAACCGAGCATTTGGCCCATGTCGTTGGTGTTTTACCCTTTTTACTCCTTTTAGCATGCCCACTCATGCATATTTTTATGCATGGTGGTCATGGACATCACCATCATCAACAGAAAAATCCAGACACATCAGATAATAAAAAATCACGCGAACCAGGAGACCCCTCATGAATCATGCGGAATCGGCCTATGGTCTGTGGTGGCTCGTCATCATAAATTCGGCAATTTTCATTATGTTTGCCTTCAGTTTTTTTAAACCCGCCACAGCACGAGACTGGCGTACTTTTAGCGCTTTCTCTGCTTTCATCATTGCATTGTTTGTCGAGATGTATGGTTTCCCTTTAACCATTTACCTGTTGTCAGGCTGGCTACAAACTCGCTTTCCTGAACTTGATTTGCTGTCGCATAACTCAGGTCACTTATGGTCAACGCTACTGGGTGAAAAGGGTGATCCACATTTTGGCATTCTGCACATCGCGAGTTATATTTTTTTGGGCTATGGTTTCTATTTACTGTCATCAGCATGGAACGTGTTGTACCACGCACAACGTCATCACCAATTGGCAGTAACCGGACCCTATGCGCGCATACGTCACCCCCAATACGTGGCTTTTATCTTGATCTTGCTGGGGTTTTTATTGCAATGGCCAACTTTACTGACACTGATTATGTTTCCAATCTTACTCTTAATGTACAGCCGCTTGGCAATTAAGGAAGAGGCTGAAATGAGTAAACAGTTTGGCGCTGTCTATGACAGCTATGCTCAACAGACTCCGAGATTTATTCCAAAATTCGGCCATAAAACCACTTTTCCATAAGAGAATTATTTATGTCAGATCAAAAAAATCATAACCAGGACCATATGGCACAGGCTACAACAGACGTACTGAAAGACCCAGTCTGTGGTATGACCGTCACTGAAGAATCGAAATACCATGAGGAATTTAAGGGGAAAACTTACTTTTTTTGCAGTGATAAATGTCAATCAAAGTTTCATAGCAGCCCGGTGCAATATATCGCTAAACCCGCAACGACGACTGCCGATGCACATACACAGCATCATCAGACTACTCAATCCGTTAATGATGCAAGCACAACAGGCACGACCATCTATACTTGCCCAATGCATCCAGAAATTAGACAGGATCATCCTGGAAACTGTCCTAAATGCGGAATGACACTGGAGCCACTCATTCCCGAGTTAGAGGAAGATGAGAATCCTGAGTTACGTGATTTCCGTCGACGCTTCTGGTGGACACTGCCACTCACCATAGTCGTGACTTTTTTGGCAATGTTTGGCCATCAACTGAACCTGTTCGACATGGCAGTTCAGAGCTGGATTGAATTAGTGTTGTCACTCCCGATTGTACTGTGGGCAGGTTGGCCATTTTTTTCCCGTGGTTGGCAATCGGTCGTGAATCGCAGCCCGAACATGTGGACCCTGATCGGTCTAGGTACAGGGGCTGCTTTTATTTACAGTGTGGTTGCAACTGTAGCGCCACAAATCTTTCCAGACTCATTTATTTCCATGGGCCGTGTCGCTGTTTACTTTGAAGCTTCAGCGGTCATTATTTCGTTGACCCTACTGGGACAAATACTAGAATTAAAAGCACGTTCGCAAACTTCTGCTGCAATTAAGTCACTACTCGGACTTGCTCCTAAAACAGCTCGCCGAATTCTGTCCGATGGAACTGAGGAAGACGTTCCTCTGACTCATGTCCATGTAGGAGATTTACTTCGCATCCGCCCAGGTGAAAAAGTTCCTGTGGATGGTGTAGTCACTGAAGGAAGTAGTTCAGTAGATGAATCAATGCTGACAGGCGAACCTTTACCAATCACTAAACGTGTCGGCGATAAAGTCATTGGCGCTACCCTGAATACCAATGGTTCATTGATCATGCGTTCAGAGAAAATTGGTTCAAGTACCATGTTGTCCCAGATCGTACAGATGGTGGCACAAGCTCAACGCTCGAGAGCACCAATGCAACGTATGGCTGATCAGGTAGCAGGTTGGTTCGTCATGGCTGTAGTGACCATTGCCTTGCTTACCTTCTTTGGATGGGGATTGTTCGGCCCAGAAGAGTCGAGCTGGGTTTATGCATTAATCAATGCTGTGGCAGTACTCATTATTGCCTGTCCTTGTGCACTAGGCTTGGCAACTCCAATGTCTATCATGGTTGCAACGGGTCAAGGTGCTACTCATGGTGTGTTGTTCCGCGATGCAGCAGCCATTGAGAATCTGCGCAAGATTGACACACTAATCATCGATAAAACAGGTACGTTGACCGAAGGACGCCCTGTATTCGATCGTGTGGTTGCCGCATCAGGTTTCGATGAATCTGAAGTATTACGTTTAGCCGCCAGTCTTGATCAAGGCAGTGAACACCCGCTAGCCGAAGCGATTGTAAATGCAGCACACGAACGTGGCCTGTCTCTTGAAACACCAGATAATTTTGAATCAGGCTCAGGGATTGGTGTTCGAGGTCAAGTGGGCGATCGTCAGTTAGCTTTGGGCAACACAGCACTGATGGAGCAATTAGGTATCTCGGTACAATCTCTGATTCCGCAAGCCGAAGAGCTGCGTTCAGAAGGTGCAAGTGTGATGCATCTAGCCATCAATGGTGAATTGGCCGGCCTGCTTGCAGTATCCGATCCCATCAAAAAAAGTACCCCTGAAGCACTTGCCACCCTGAAGGAAGCTGGACTACGTATCGTGATGGCAACAGGAGATGGTCTCACCACTGCCCGTTCAGTCGCAGCACGTCTGGGTATTGATGAGGTACATGGTGAAGTTAAACCCGCAGATAAACTAGAACTGGTCAGCAAATTGCAGAAGGAAGGTCGCATCGTGGCAATGGCCGGCGATGGAATCAATGATGCACCAGCACTAGCCAAGGCTGATGTCGGTATCGCTATGGGGACCGGAACTGATGTCGCAATGAATAGTGCTCAAGTTACGCTGGTCAAGGGGGATTTACGCGGTATCGCGGTTGCCCGTTCCCTTTCGGAAGCTACTGTTGGCAACATGAAACAGAACCTCATGTTTGCTTTCCTTTACAATGCCTTGGGTATCCCAATCGCAGCTGGCGTACTCTATCCATTTACCGGTTGGTTATTGTCACCCATGATTGCGGCCTTGGCGATGAGTTTTAGTTCAGCTTCAGTCATCACGAATGCCCTTCGCCTGCGAAATAAAAAGTTATGATAGAGAGTTCTTTTCTTCCACCAGATGTACCAGGTCTTATTGCAGCACTTGCCATCGGCCTGCTCATTGGTTTAGAACGAGGATGGCACGATCGTGAATTGCCCGAGGGCAGCCGAGTAGCAGGCCTACGTACCTTCACATTGACAGGATTGCTCGGAGGAGTGCTCGGTCATTTACAACCAAACTTCGGGCCTTGGCCGCTGGTCGCGGCCGTATTAGGGCTTTCCTTATTATTAACAGTGTCCTACGCGCGTACCGCAAAACTTTCCGGTAATCTAAGCGCTACCACGACGATCGCGATGCTGTTGACATTAGTTTTAGGTGCATATGCATCCCATGGTAATGTTACTTTAGCATTAACCGCGGCTGTAATCGTCGCTGTATTTTTGGATCTCAAGCCAACCTTACACGGTTGGCTACGCTTGATAGAGCATCGTGAATTAACCGCATCCCTGCAGTTGCTGGTACTTTCTGTCGTTATATTACCCTACTTACCCAATACGGGTCTGGGACCTTTTGCTGCATTAAATCCTTACCAGTTATGGTGGGCAGTGATCCTGATTGCCGGACTCTCTCTGGCAGGTCATTTTGCCATGCGGCTTACCGGTTCAGAAAGAGGCATATTCTGGACAGGTCTATTGGGTGGTTTGGCATCTTCTACAGCTGCAACTGTCGCACTGGCACGCTATACACGCCAGCACCCCGTCATGGTCAGTGCTGCTATTTCTGGAACATTGGCTGCCTGTGGCATCATGTTTTTTCGTATGGTTGTGCTGATAGGCGTCATTGAGCCAGCATTGCTAAGCACTTTTGGTGGTGCAATGATGATTGCGGGAATCCTTCTGCTGGGTATGGCATTGTGGAGACAACGCCAAATTACCAGCGCTGAAAACAACGATCGAACAATAGAAGCAATGGCTCCTTTTGATCTTGGGACAGCATTCAGCTTCGCTGCTTTCCTGGCTGTCATGGCAGTCTTGGTCCCGGCAGCAAAACAATGGTTGGGCACCAGCGGCATCTTCGTATTATCGACTATTTCTGGGCTAGCAGACGTAGATGCTATTTTAGTCTCACTTGCCCGCCTGCATAGTACTGAAGGCTTAACAACAAATGTGGCTGCTGTCGCGCTAGGGCTGGCCACACTGAGCAACATGTTAAGCAAAGCGACAATTGCATGGATGACAGGGGGGGCACAGTTTGGCCGAGCTATCATATTTGGCTACACAATTGCCATGATAGGTGCTGGCGTAGCTCTGGCTCTCAGTTTGAGCTTTATGTAAGGTCAACTCGGGTAAATGGAAGATGTTCAAAAAATGAGTTAAAATGATTCCCCTTGCATGGATTCACTTTGAAAAACAATGGTAAAAATGATTCGACCATTGAGGGATTCAGCCTGGATGGTCGCCCCAAGCATATCAAGAATAGATTTTGTTATCGCGAGCCCTAAGCCGGTTCCTTCTTCTGTTCTTTGTCTAGATGCATCTGTTCGATAAAATCGATCAAATAACCTGGATAGTTGTTCAGGAGAGATTTCAGGGCCTTCATTTTCAATTGAAAATATTGTGTTATCTAAATTCTGTTGAAGTTTTATGCGTATTGTAGAATTCTTATTTCCATATTTAACTGCATTAGATAATAGATTGCTGAGTGCTCGACGTAACATAGCAGGATCACCTTTGACATTTCCAGATCCTGTTTGTTGAAGCGTCATATTTTTTTCGGCAGCTAGCGCATCATAGAAATCAAATAAGGCTGTAACTTCTTTAACCAGGTCAATATTCTGTAAGTTCTGTAATTTTAGGCCATGTTCTGCTTTTGCCAAGAAAAGCATATCGGATACCATTCGAGCCAAACGTTCTAATTCTTCTAAATTAGAAAATAGTACTTCTTGATAGGTACTGGTATCTCGTTTACGGGCAAGACATACTTGAGTTTGAGTCATTAAGTTATTAATCGGTGTTCTAATTTCATGCGCTAAATCAGATGAAAAATCGGAAAGCCTTTCTAAAGCTGATTCTAGTCTGTCGAGCATATCATTGAAGGCAATTGCTAATGATTTTAGTTCTGTTGGTGTGTGCTCAACTTCTAAACGTTCTGAAAGATGTTGGGCAGAAATGCCTTCTGCGACCTTAGCCATTTTTTGCACGGGTCTTAAACCTCTCCAGGTTGCAAACCAACCTAAAAACATTAAACAAATCGTACCGGCTAAACCAATGTAAAAAAGTTGACGCTTAAAATCATTTAAAAAATGTAGATGTTCAGATGTATCTATCCCCACAATAATGCGTACAGATTGTATTTCAGTATTTTTGTTTATATCCGTGTTGTAGATCATGCCACGATAGGTCTTATTCTTAATTTTCCATTTAATCCAAGGGTTATTTGCTGACTTGATTAACTGTTGAGTATTAATGATTGAAGATGCTGAACTAAATAAAATCTGACCTGCCGGTCGTTCTATTTGGACCATAAGATCATGGTGTCCAACTAAAGCATCTTTCAAATATAGATCAAGTTCTGGAGAATTTTTAGGATGCTGTTGGAGAAGATTCTGAATAAGCTGGATTTTACCTTCTAATTGGGTACGATCTTGCGTTTCAAAATGATGCATCACTAATTTATGGATGAAAAACCCCATCATAATGAGAATGCATATAGTCGATAATGAGAAAATAATACCAATACGAAAACTGATAGATTTGAATAATTTATTATTCATCTTCTACCTCTAATACATACCCCATTCCTCGAATATTCTGAATTAACTTAGGGGTAAAATTACTATCTACTTTATTTCTTAATCGTTTAATAGCGACTTCAACTACATTTGTATCACTATCAAAGTTCATATCCCAAATTTGAGATGCAATAAGTGCTCTTGGTAGAATTTCACCTCTTCTACGCATAAAAAGCTCCATAAGCGCAAATTCTTTAGCCGTCAGATCAATGCGTTGACCTGCTCGTGTTACCCGACGTTTTCTCAAATCAAGTTCTAAATCAGCAATCTTAATAATATTATTATCTTCTCTTTGTTGCCCTCGTCTAAGGAGCGTTTTTATTCGAGCTAGAAGCTCTGCAAAAGCAAAAGGCTTAACTAAATAATCATCAGCGCCTAGCTCTAATCCTTTTACTCGATCTTCGATTTGATCTCGGGCGGTAAGAAAAAGAATGGGCATTGTTTTACCGCTGCTACGAATATCATTGATAATATTCCAACCATTTAGTCCAGGTAACATCACGTCTAAAATAATTAAGTCATACTCTTCAGAAAGAGCTTGATGTTTACCCGTTAACCCATCTGTAACCCAGTCCGTAATATAGCCAGCTTCGGATAAACCTTGCTTGAGATAATCACCAGTTTTTTGTTCATCTTCAACTAATAGTATTCTCATCTCAGAATCCTAAGTTATTCATTAAAACTATAATAACGTTATAAAACATCTGATCGAGATAGATTACAAAAATGTCATTTTCAAGTCACTTAGATGTTCAGTGCTTCACTTTAGTGTAGTAGCAAGAAATTAACTTTTAGAGAAACTTATGAAAACTGTAGTGCGTCGTAGTCTAACAATTTTAATGTGTGCTGGAACTTTAATTGCTGGTACTCAATCTTGGGCAAAAGATGTATCAACCTCAAGTGCCACTAAAACGGTAAAAGCACAGGAACCTTGTACAAAACCTTGTAAAATGGAAAAAGATGACAAGACTCAGCAAGATCATAGTCAACATCAGTCTCCTAACTCATCTGACATGTCAAAAATGGATCATTCTATGATGAATATGGACCATTCTAAAATGGATCATTCAAAGATGAATATGCCTAGTAGCAATAAATAATTTTATAAATAGCGAGAAAGAAGTATTAAAGTTTATACTAAATATTTGCTTTATTACTTCAACCTTGACCTTTCTAAAGGTGAGATAGAATGTCAAAAAATCTAAAGGTGAGATAGAATGTCAAAAAAGTTAAGTCATATACTCTTAATTGGAGTTGGTTTATTTTCATCAACTTGGGTAATGGCGGCAGTTAAAGAATATGATTTAACAATCGCTGAACAAACTGTAAATATCACAGGAAAACCAGTTGAGAGAATTACTGTAAATGGTAAATTCGTTGCACCACTTCTTGAATTTGAAGAAGGTGATGAGGCCGTTATCCGTGTTCACAATAAGTTAAAAAATCAGGACTCTTCAATCCATTGGCATGGCTTATTATTACCTGGAATTATGGATGGTGTACCTGGATTTAACAAATTTAATGGCATTGCCCCTAATAAAACTTATGAATATAAGTTTAAAGTCCGCCAAAATGGTACTTATTGGTATCATTCACATAGTAAAGGACAAGAACAAGACGGTTTATATGGTGCTTTTGTTATTTATCCTAAAGATAAAACTCCACTAACAGCTGCTGAAAAAACCGATAAAGATTACGTTGTTTTGCTTTCTGATTTTCATAATTCGACAAGTGATCAAATTATGAAAAATATTAAAAAAGAAGCAGATTACTATCAGAACCGCCGCGAAACAGTATTCGATGTATTAAAACAAGTTAAACGTGATGGGCTAAAAGCGACTTGGCAAGACCGTTCTATGTGGAATCAGATGCGAATGCTGAAAACAGATATGTCCGATGTGACTGGTTATACATTTTTAATGAATGGCAAAACACCTCAGCAAAACTGGACCGGTAACTTCAAAGCTGGTGAAAAAGTTCGCCTTCGTTTTATTAATGCTTCCGCTATGTCATTCTTTGATGTACGCATTCCAAACCTAAAAATGACTGTAGTCAGTGCTGATGGTCAACCTGTAAAGCCGGTTCCTGTAGATGAGTTCCGTATTGGTACTGCTGAAACCTATGATGTCATTGTGGAACCAAAACAAGCACATTACCAAATTGAAGCTGAATCTATTGATCGTACCGGTTTTTCAGTGGGAACATTACATGAAGAAAGCAGCCCAGCAGTCAAACAAATTGAGATGCCTAAGCCTCGTCCTCGTTCTTTATTGACTATGGAAGATATGGGAATGAATCATGATATGTCATCTATGAAAGATATGGATCACGATATGTCTTCTATGAAAGGTATGGATCATGATATGTCTTCTATGAAAGGCATGAATCACGATATGTCTTCTATGAAAGGTATGGATCATGATATGTCTTCTATGAAAGATATGAATCATGATATGTCTTCTATGAAAGGCATGAATCACGATATGTCTTCTATGAAAGGCATGAATCACGATATGTCTTCTATGAAAGGTATGGATCATGATATGTCTTCTATGAAAGGTATGGATCATGATATGCCGATGAATAGCGCTACTGTTAAGGCGGCTTCAGACAAGAATGATAATACCGTATTTGGATGGGCAAATGCTTCAACACCTGAAGGTAATAAAGCATTGCAATATAGTGATTTGCAATCGTTAGATCCTCAAAAAGACACTCGTGCAGCTGAACGTGAAATAGAGATCCGTCTTGGTGGAAACATGGAGCGTTATATTTGGACAATAAATGGTAAAAAATTTAATGAAGCCGACCCACTAGTGGTGAAGTATGGTGAACGTATTCGCTTAAAATTTGTCAATGACAGTATGATGGCTCACCCAATGCACTTACATGGCATGTTTATGCAGCTTGAGAATGGTCAGGATCCAAGCAATATGCCAAACAAACATACGGTAATTGTTCCACCTGGGAAAACGATAACCACTCTACTCACAGCTGATGAGTTAGGTGAGTGGGCTATTCATTGTCACCTGCTTTACCATATGAGTGCAGGAATGATGAATAAACTCATTGTAGCTCAAGTGGAAGATGGTAATTCTACAAAGACTGTTCCTCAGTCCCAAGTAAATGAGAAGGGAGTAAATCCACATGCAAATCACTAAGAATTTCTTCTCAAAAACAGTCTTATCAATTGCATTAATAAGTATATCAAACTTAACTTTTGCTAATAGCAGCACTTCGGAACAAGAAAGTAATATTACAAATGGTATGAGAGTCTTATTACAGGAGTCTGGCGGCTTAAGATATAGCCCCCAAGAATTGTATCCAGAATATTATTCAATGGAAAATGCAAATGGGGGAGATAATATTATTTTGACTGCAAGAAAGACATCAGACGGATCTCACGATGATCATCTTAAAGAACATGGCGGACAAATTTATCAAGTAACAAGACTTGAAAATGCATGGATGGTTGATGAAGACGGTAAGGGCAACCTAGGAACAAAGCTTGAAACTTTGATTGGAACAGATGAAAATCGTCTATTTATTGAAGCCAATTCGGAAAAGTCAGAAAGTAATGATCCAAAATATGCTGTATCAGCACTTTATAGCCGTAACGTAGCCCCATTTTGGGATATACAAGCTGGTGTAAGATATAGCGAAGATAAAAATAGCAGCAACAGTGATCGAGTTGATGGTGTTATTGGTGTATTAGGATTAGCTCCTTATTTCTTTGAAACACAAGCATATCTTTATGGCGGTGAGAATAATTTTTGGGGAGCAAGTTTTGAATTAGAACGTGATTTGCTTTTAACTCAGAAACTTATTACTCAACCTTATATCGAAGCAGATGTAATATTTAGCGATGATTCTAACTATGCTGCAAAATCAGGTTTATCAGAACTTAAAACTGGTATCAAAACCCGATATGAGATTACTAAGCGAATTAAACCTTTCATTGATGTTGCTTACCAATATGAAAAAGGACAGAAAGCCACTTCTATGCAAGAGGCAACAGAGTCTGAAAAGGGATGGAAATATGGTGCAGGTATCGAATTAGTTTTTTAAAATAATATGACTTGGAATCATGAATGGTAGCTTCGGCTACTATTCATGAAATTGTTGTCATTTCCTTTCGAATCTGTAAAACTAAAAAAGCTTAAATTTTGGTCTTATCTCTATGCAGTGGTTAAAAACATGCCTATCGCTGTTTTTATCGTTTGCTATCCTTTTAGTAGGATCGGCTGCTGCTGCTTCGTCTGTACATAAGCGGTGTTTAATGCCATCTGAACAGATGAAATCCATGCAAATGGAAGCATCTCAAAACCAGGATATGATGCATACCGACTGTATGAAAGTTGAAGCAAAGGTCAAAAAAAGGCACTGTTGCAAATAGAGATTTGAGTCGATGAAGTTCCTTTTTAAAAGTGCTTAGAGACCGAAAACCCTGTTGATTAGACACACTTCACCTTGAGGCTGACCATAATAAAATGACGATGCTTGTCCTTTACGTAGTGCACGCATGACTTCAATACCTTTAATTGTGGCATAAGCCGTCTTCATAGATTTGAATCCTAATGTGGCCCTGATGATCCGCTTTAACTTACCATGATCACATTCAATGACATTATTTTTATACTTAATCTGCCTGTGCTCAATATCTACTGGACATTTTCCTTCTCGCTTTAACCGTGATAAAGCATGGCCATAGGTCGCTGCTTCATCTGTATTGATGACCCGTGGAATTTGCCATTTTTTCACCGTATTGAAGATCTTTCCTAGAAAACTATAGGCTGATTTACTGTTCCGTCTAGCGGAAAGGTAAAAGTCAATCGTATGACCCCGTTGATCAACTGCACGATACAGGTAAGTCCATCGCCCCTTCACTTTGATATAAGTCTCATCCATATGCCATGAATGTAAATCTGTAGGATTACGCCAATACCAGCGTAACCGTTTTTCCATTTCTGGAGCATAACGCTGAACCCAACGATAAATTGTACTGTGATCCACATTTATGCCTCGTTCAGCGAGCATTTCTTGAAGTTCACGATAGCTGATGCCATATTTACAATACCAACGAACAGCCCAAAGAATGATTTCACCTTGAAAGTGCCGACCGTGGAAGGGATTCATCTGCTGTATCTCGAAATAAATAAGATATTTAGCTTATCATGTCAGCCTATTTGCAACAGTGCCAATTATATTGAGTTGTAAATATTTGAAATTCCGTTAAGATATTTTGGATTAAATTCTATTCCTAGATAGCATTCGTGTTGACTCATCTCTCCAAAAAACTTTGGTTTTGTTTTCTTATGGTTTTTGCCATAGGATGGAGTAGTGTGTCTGTTGCATCAGTAAAGATAATGCATATCAATATGCAAACTGAAATGAGCCAAGATCATTGTTTAGATCAAGCACAGCAAGTCACTCAACATGGTATTAATCACGAAGTACAGACGAATACCGATTGCCATAATCATTTAGCTCTTAATCAGAATATAGATCACAAAAAGTGTCAGGAATGTTCTAGCTTATCCTGCCAGACACAGATCTCATGTCTTCATTCTTTGCAAAGCTCGCTAGATCCCCTAGATACCTTCTATTCTATAGATCAGCCTAATTTTTATTATCCCAACCAATATCTAAATGGGTATTGGCAAGAAATTTCACGTCCTCCTAAAACTTAACCAATTTTTTTAAAATTTATTTATTTTTCAAAAATTAAGGTTAAGTTATGTCTCATAAAATTAGTTCGTACCTATTAGCAGGTATTTGTTTTGCATCGTCGCCTTTGGTTTTTGCCGAAGTGCGTGAATATCAGCTTGTTATTGATGAAGCAGTGGTCAGCCCAACTGGAAAGCCTGTAAAGCGCATTACCGTAAATGGTCAATTTCCTGCGCCTTTGCTTGAGTTTGAAGAGGGTGATGAAGCCATCATTCGCGTGAAAAATAATTTAAAAAACCAAGATTCTTCTATTCATTGGCACGGACTGTTGTTGCCGGGCATTATGGATGGTGTACCGGGATTTAATGGTTTTAACGGTATTAAGCCTCAAAGCGAGTATGTTTATAAATTCAAGATTCGCCAAAGCGGGACTTATTGGTATCACGCTCATTCTAAAGGACAGGAACAGGACGGCTTATATGGTTCTTTTGTGATTTATCCAAAAGGTAAAACACCATTGGCAGCACATGAAAAAGCTGAACGTGACTATGTGGTGATGTTGTCAGATTTTCATGAAAAAACCAGTGATCAAATTCAGAAAGATCTTAAAATTTCAGCTGAATATTATCAAGATCAGCGTGAAACCTTGGGTGATGTTTGGAAGCAGGTTAAACGTGATGGCATAAAAGCGACATGGTCTGACCGCAAAATGTGGAATCAGATGCGTATGCTAAAAACCGACATGTCGGATGTTACAGGTTATACCTTCCTCATTAATGGCAAAACACCTGAACAAAATTGGACAGGAATGTTTAAACCGAATGAAAAAATTCGCCTACGTTTTGTGAATGCATCTGCGATGTCTTTCTACGATGTCCGTATTCCTAACTTGAAAATGACTGTGGTCAGTGCTGATGGTCAGCCTGTAAAACCTGTTGCTGTGGATGAGTTTCGTATTGGCACAGCTGAAACTTATGATGTGATTGTGGAGCCAAAAGGTGGACATTATCAAATTGAAGCTGAGTCAATTGACCGTTCAGGTTATGCGATTGGTACACTGCACAATGAACTAAATCCTATGACACATGGCATTCATATGCCTGCACCACGTCCACGCTCACTTTTGACCATGGAAGATATGGGACATGGTGACGGTGATCATGCAGGAATGGATCATTCGAAAATGAACCACGGCAATATGCAAGGCATGGATCACTCGAAAATGGATCATTCAAAAATGAACCATGGCGATATGCAAGGCATGGATCACTCGAAAATGGATCATTCACAGCATGGCACAGCAAAACCACAAGAAAATGATCAAGTGGTTTATGGTTGGGCAAATGCATCTACACCTGCGGGCAATAAAGCCTTGCAATATAGTGATTTAAAATCTTTAGAACCGCAAAAAGATACTCGTGAAGCTAGCAGTGAATTAGTAGTGCGTTTGGGCGGTACTATGGAGCGTTATATTTGGACGATTAACGGTAAAAAATTCAGCGATGCTGAGCCATTAAAAGTGAAGTATGGCGAGCGTATCCGTATCAAATTTATTAATGACAGTATGATGGCGCACCCCATGCATTTACATGGCATGTTTATGCAGTTGGAGAATGGTCAAGAGTCGGTAGATATGCCGAATAAACACACATTGATTGTACCACCGGGTAAAACAGTGACTGCTTTATTAACTGCGGATGAGTTGGGCGAATGGGCAATCCATTGTCATTTGTTGTATCACATGAGTGCAGGAATGATGAACAAGTTGATCGTGGCAAATGTTAGCGATGAACAAGTGTCTACAACGCCAATTCAAGGTACAAATTCGACTCAAACTCACCAAGTAACTGAGCAAAAAGGAGCTGGACATGCACATCACTAATTTTGTATTTAAAGCGTTTTTTTCTGTTGCGGTATTGAGTTTAACAAGCTTAAGTTTGGCGCACGAAGGGCATCATTCAACTGCTCAGACTGATGGAAAAAATGTACCATCAATGAATCATCAAGCGATGTCTGAGATGGATCATTCACAGCATTCTCCACAAGAGCATGCACAACACATGCAGATGATGGGGAAAATGAATCATGCTGCACATTCAGCACCGATGAACCATCAACATGCAGGTCATCAGCCAATGCATCACAAATCAACAGAGAAACAGCAAGATCAAAAAGTACAGAAAGGAGATCAACATGCGCACCATTAATCTTTTTTCTAAAACTGTTTTAGCAAGCTCTTTGTTGATGGTCAGTGCAGTGAGTTTGGCACATAATGGTGAAGATCATAGTGCGCCTGAAAAAATGACAGTTGCTACATCTTCTAGTCAAAATCAGCCGATGCAAATGGATCGCTCTCAAATGAATCAGGCACAACATCAGGCAACATCTACGGTTAATCATTTACATCATGTACCAGATGCGAATGCTCAGCAGAGTTCGCATTATGATCATCGCTCAGAACACGGTGCGCAAATTTATGCGATTACGACAGTGGACAATAAGTGGCTTGTCAATGAAGATGGCACAGGTGATTTAAAGTCAGAGTTTGAAACCCGTATTGGCACAGATGAAAATAAGGTTTTTATTAAAATTCATGCCGATAAAGAAGAATCGCATGATGCACATTATGATGCCAAACTTTTATATAGCCGTATGATTTCAGACTTTTGGGATGCACAGATTGGTGCACGTTATCGTAGTGAAAAAGTTGAACTCAATGATCATCGCAAAGACACCGAAGAAAATGTTGATGCGGTGATTGGCTTACATGGTATGGCGCCATATTTCTTTGAAACTGATGCTTATCTCTATGCGGGAGAAGACAATTATGCGGGCTTTAGCCTAGAAACGGAACGTGATTTTCTGATTACGCAAAAGTTGATTATTCAACCTTATTTAGAGTTGGATGCTATCTTTAGTGATGACTCTAAATATGCGAAAAAAACTGGTTTAAGCAGTGCAACCGCAGGGTTTGAAACTCGCTATGAAATCAGTAAAAAGATCATGCCGTATATCGACATTGCCTATGAGTATTCAAAAGGTAATGATGAAACGTCGTGGCAAATAGAATCAAACTCTGAGAAAGGTTGGTTATATGGAGCTGGTGTTAGATTTAGATTTTAATTAATTTAATGATTACTAAATAGCTTTATTTAAATAAAACTCTAGCTTAATGTGGCCGGAAGCAAAATGTTAACTTATTTTGCTTCCTTCCATTTAACATAATGGCTGTTATGCGAAGTCGACTTGTAATGCAATTTGCATTACAATATTCCTAGTACATTAAATACTTGGGAAATATGATGGCTACTGTTAACTTCAGGATCGATGAAGCCCTTAAAGAAAAATCTTATTCAATCCTTAAAGAGCAAGGTATTGCACCTACGGATTTCTTCACTAGTATTCTTGAGTATGTTGCTACGACTGGGAAACTGCCTGTCAAAAAAGCTTTGCTTTCAGAAGAAGATGAAGAATTATTAGCTCTTGTTCGTAAGCGCATTAATGATCCTAAAGAGATGTTTGAGGAAGTCACATTAGATGACTTATAAGCTTTTACGTCACAAGGACTTTACAGCAGAATGGGAAAAACTCCCTGTTGCTATACGAGATCAATTTAAAAAGAAACTAGCCAAAGTCATAGAGCAGCCACATATTCCAAAGAATATGCTTAGAGGCGATCTTGCAGGTTGCTATAAAATCAAATTATTAAAAGCTGGTGTCCGACTTGTCTATCAAGTTAAAGATGATCAGGTAGTTATCCTGCTCATTACCGTCGGAAAACGAGCTGATAGCATAGTTTATGACGAAGCGAAAAAGCGAATTAAAGACTAAAAATGGGAGCTTAAAGCTCCCATTTTTGGCTTCGTATAAGGTGTATTATGTTAATTTTAGGAAAGGCTCTAAGACTAGCAGAATGATTATGTTAGTCTAGAGCCATATAATTAACATTATTGAAGTATTTTACATGGCAATTTTTCGACATTCTTCTGCACACTGACGGCAAGCCTCAGCACATTTTTTACAATGATCATGTGAATGTTTTTCACACTCTTCCGCACAATATTCACAGATCTTAGCACAAAGCTCACAAATCTCTTTGAGGAAAGGTGAGTTATGTTGTTGCATACGCACACATAACTGACAAATATCTGCACATTCTAGACAACGTTGAATACATTCACGCATCATCTCTAAATCTTTTTCTTTTAAACAAGAAGTTGCACATTCAGTACAAATAAGTGAACAGTTTGTACATGCAGAAATACACTCTGAAAATTTCGTATTAATCATTTTTTACTCTCAATTTATATAATCAAAGAAATAATTAAAACATAATTTTTTTCTACTAATTATTTTAAATTATTAGTAAATGTAATACATAATGTTAATTTATATGAATAATGTTAATTTTAACTAAATCTTATTTATATTCCAAATTATTAAAAAACAGTTTTTAATTAGGATAGATGATCAAGTATCAAAAGCAGCTATTCTTAAAATAACTACAATAATTTTATCACTTTAAAAATAGATTTTCCCTCTATTTAACATAATGGTGGTTATACGCAATACACTTGTATATTAATATAAATATCAGATACTTAATAAAACAAGAAAAATCCAAAAATGCCCAAAAAACCGATTTTGAAACAAATCGGCTTTTTTATGAGCAGTTTTGATAGTTCTTGCCAATAAATTTGTTTAAAAAGTAGTCGATTTTGAGATTTTTTAAATTTTATCAATGCGTGAATGTTCAAAATTATCCCCATTTCTTGTGGATAAAACTTAGGCTGTTTTGTACGCTTTAGCTTACGTAAATTCCGGTCCTTTGCGGCTATTCGGAATAGTAGAATTTTCATATGATTAATTGGTCAGGAACAGGAAGTTCCTTAGAATTACAAAGAATGAGCACCAGGATGGGGCCAGATACGACAAGCACTAAGCCAGCACAGACCTAAAGTTCCAATAAAAAACCTCGGCAGGATGCCGGGGTTTTTTATTGTCTGCATTTAAGGTCTAATCAGTCTTAGCCAATTCATTTTGGTTGATAAGTTTAATCAGCGCATTTTGAACAAACTCATCAAGTTCAATCCCTTTTTCTTTTATGATGGTTTCTATCTTTGCTAGCGTTTCACTTTCTAATTCGAACTCGATTTCTGCTGATGTTTCCATGAGTAAATCATAGCTATTTTCGACTATCTTTTTAAAGGTTTCTTCTAGATCTTTTGTTGATGGAATATTGAAAGATAAGCGTAATGAGCTATTGATAATTTCAATATGGGTATACCCTAAATATTCAGTACTTTTTCCCACAAATCCTAAGTGCTTCATAAAAAACCTTAAATAAATATAGTAGAGAGCTGTCTAAATTAAGCCAGACTCTCTTTTACAAATTTTGGATCAACAATAAATAATCGAATAAGGGATGTTGCTGCTCCTGATGGTCTTCTCGCACCTTGTTCCCATGATTCAAGAGTACGTCTTGATACGCCAAGAATCTTAGCAAACTGATCTTGTGTTAGTTGAGCCTTTCTACGAGCTAACGCTACATCTGTCTCAGTGATTACGGTTCTTTTCGCTGCATTACTAGTAAGCATATCGTCGATGCCTTGTAATATTTCAGCTTCAATATCCCTAGTTGCTTCAAAAGCCTCAAGTTCTTTTTCAGTCATTAAACGAGTCATTTAGTTTCTCCACTAATGCTTGAAGAGTCTTCTTACTAAGCTGTACAGTTTGCTTTTTACTGTACAAGGTTAATAACCAAATCTCTCCATTTGCTAAACGATTAAAGTAGATGACTCTGACACCACCACTTTTACCTCTACCACCGCTAGTCCATCTAATCTTACGAATACCACCTGCATTAGGCTCTACATCTCCTGCTTCAGGATTTAATGCTAAGAATGTTTTGAATTCCTCATATTCTTCCTGAGTCCAATAAACAAGACAGTATTTAGTAAATAATGGAGTCTCACATATTGTATACATTGATTGCATTCATACTACCTTGTAGTAGTTTATTTTATACTACTTTGTGGTATTTTTAAATGATAATTCTTAGTTCACAGGATTAAAGACGATGTACTATTTTGCAGAGGATCCCTTCTAGGTAATGTTACCTAGGAGGAACAATGAAAAAACTGAAACATCAGTACAGGCAATCAATACAGAGTACTCACCATGACTACTTTTGGGAAATCTATCCCAATGTCAGAAGCTCTGTATTTAAAAATTTAGCACTCTGAACCGTACCGGGTTTGTCGGAGACTTTTTATTTAAGTTAGGCCACCTGACCTAACGGATTAATCTTATCATAGTAGATTGCTTCAAACTCAAAAGGTGATACATAACCCAGTGCACTATGTACACGTTCTTTATTGAACCAATCTACCCAGTTTAGTGTCGCAAGTTGTACATCTGCTAAACCTTGCCAATCTGCTTTTAAATATTCAATCACCTCTGTTTTGTATAAGCCATTCACCGTTTCAGCCAAAGCATTATCGTATGAATCACCAGTCGTACCGACTGATGCTCGTAAATTTGCTGCTTCTAAACGATTGGTATAACGAATGGAAAGATATTGCACACCTCTGTCGGAATGATGAATCACATTCTTTGGCATGCATCGGTCATGCAATGCTTGCTCCAATGCATCGAGCACCATGTCTGTATTCATACGTGTTGATACTTTCCATCCAACAATTGCTCGTGAGAACACATCAATAATAAAGGCGGTATAGACCCAACCTGAATTGGTTTGAATATACGGGTGAGTTTTAGCTAGTCATAATTCATAAAAAATATCGATTGTGTACTGTACTGTAATGTACTAAAATACGATAAAGTACAGTACACAATAGGAAGTAAACCCATGGCAATCACTAAATCAGATGTGGCAAAAGCCATCGAATCCCTTGCAGCACAAGGCTCAAACCCAACTAACGATAATATCCTTGCGGTTCTTGGTAGCGGCTCAAAGACCACTATCAACAAATACCGCAAAGAGATCCTTGAAGAGCAACTGGCGGCAGCCGTTACTACGGCAAAAACTCTGAAAGATGCGGAACTTGTTACCGTGTCACAAGTCATTGCAACCCTATTGCAAGAACGGATTGATGCAGTACAAGGCGGATATGCGGAAACAGTGCAACAACTGGAAAAGCAGCTTGCAGATACCACAGAAAAACTGGAACAGGTGCAAATCAAACTTGATGAACAGGTCAAACAAACTGATGACACCACCGACAAGCTGAAAGTCGCTCTTGCTAGTACAGATAAGGCAAAAGAAGACTACAACGCCTTGCAAGCCAAATATGAACAGCTACTCGAAAAATCAGGCTCGATCAAATATGTGGAATCACAACTCACTAATGCAAATGCACGGATAGCTGAATTAGAAAAACAGATTACAATGTAAAAAGACAAGTAACTGACGATGAAGGCTGGTAATCCCCCCTAAAAATAATAGGATCTAAAAGTAGAATTTTCTCTTAAGATACGAGCAGGAGATTCTGCATGAAAACATCTAAATTTACTGACAGTCAGATCATGTCCATCTTGAAACAGGCAGAATCTGGCACACCTGTAGCGACCCTTTGCCGTGAACACGGCATGAGTAATGCTACCTTTTATAAATGGCGTGCCAAATATGGTGGTATGGATACATCATTAATGGCTCGACTGAAAGAGCTAGAAGCCGAAAATACCAGACTTAAAAAGATGTATGCGGAAGAGCGATTAAAGGCCGAAATCATCCAGGAAGCGATGGCAATGAGCAGCACTGCTGCGCAAGGGTAAAGCCATCTTGCCGGCGTAAGATGGCACAACAGGCAGTTGCCCAGCATGCCATTAGTATTCGTTTGGCTTGTAAAGCATTTGGCATTAGTGAAACCTGCTACCGCTATCAAGCCAAACTCAGC
>NZ_VPDL01000025.1:0-54788 GCF_013417705.1 Acinetobacter sp. YH12235
TAGCTCATGAAATACGGTATTCTGATGTGACAAAACCTGAATCCTGGTCGTTAAAGTGTTTGTTTGCACTCATATTTTAACTGTTAGGACTCAGGTTTTTTTATTTAAAGCAAACTATGGGACAGCAATGGGGAACTTCCTCCTTTTTCAAAGGAGGGTTGGGGGAAGATTTAATAAAAATTAAGCCACATTCCCTTCCAAGAAATCCTGCGCAAAGCGCTGTAATACCCCACCCGCTTCATACACAGAAACCTCTTCTTCAGTATCCAGACGGCAAGTCACCGGCACTTCAATGGTCTGTTTTTTGCCATCTTCAGTCACACGCTCAATCACCAGAGTCAAAGTCGAACGTGGCGCAATATTACCGATCACGCTATATAGCTCAGTACCATCCAGCTTCAAAGTTTTACGATCTGTACCCGGCTTAAACTCAAGTGGAAGTACACCCATACCGACCAGATTCGTACGGTGAATACGTTCAAAGCCTTCAGCCACAATCGCTTCTACACCTGCCAGACGCACACCTTTCGCAGCCCAGTCACGGCTTGAACCTTGACCATAATCTTTACCTGCAACAATGATGAGCGGCTGCTTACGGTTCATGTAGGTTTCAATCGCTTCCCACATACGCATCACTTCACCTTCCGGCTCGACACGTGCTTTAGAACCTTGCTTAATGGTACCGTCGGAACGCACCACCATTTCGTTATACAGCTTCGGATTCGCCAAGGTTGCACGCTGTGCAGTCAGGTGATCACCACGGTGCGTTGCATACGAGTTAAAGTCTTCCTCAGGCAAGCCCATTTTCGCCAGATATTGACCTGCTGCCGAATCCAACACAATCGCATTCGATGGAGATAAATGATCGGTAGTAATGTTATCGCCAAGGATGGCTAACGGACGCATATTTGCCAGAGTACGCGGTGCAGCCAATGCCCCTTCCCAGTATGGCGGACGGCGGATATAAGTACTTTGCGGACGCCAGTCATACAGCGGACTTGCTGCCTGCTCACGCTCACCCAGATCGAACATCGGAATATACACTTTCTTGAACTGTTCCGGCTTCACGGACTCTTTCACCAAAGCATCAATTTCTTCATCCGATGGCCAGATGTCTTTCAGGTAAATCGGATTGCCATCTTTGTCTGTGCCTAGTGCATCTTTCTCAATGTCAAAACGAATGGTACCGGCAATCGCATAAGCCACGACAAGCGGTGGAGATGCCAGGAAAGCCTGTTTTGCATAAGGATGGATACGGCCATCAAAGTTACGGTTACCCGACAAGACTGCTGTCGCATACAGATCACGGTCGATAATTTCCTGCTGAATCTTCGGATCAAGCGCACCAGACATGCCGTTACAGGTGGTACATGCATAGGCCACGATACCAAAGCCCAGTTTCTCCAGATCTTTTAGTACGCCTGCTTCTTCCAAATACAACGCCGCTGCTTTAGAACCCGGAGCAAAAGATGATTTAACCCACGGTTTACGCACTAAACCAAGTTCATTAGCCTTACGTGCCAACAAGCCTGCTGCCACGGTATTACGTGGGTTAGACGTATTGGTACACGAAGTAATTGCCGCAATAATGATCGCACCATCTGGCATTAAACCATCCGTACGGTTTTCTACCACACCCGCAATGCCTTTTTCTTTCAGGTCAGACGTTGATACACGCGCATGTGGATTGGATGGACCAGCGATGTTACGGGTGACAGTCGATAGGTCAAAACGCAATACACGTGGATATTCTGCCTGAGTCATTTCTGATGACCACAGGCCAATCTCTTTCGCATAGGTTTCAACCAGTTTGACCTGTTCAGATTCACGACCAGTCAGCGTCAGATAATCAATGGTGTTCTGATCAATATAGAACATGGCTGCAGTTGCACCATATTCCGGGGTCATATTGGAAATCGTGGCACGATCACCGACTGACATGCTGTCTGCGCCTTCACCGAAGAATTCCAGATAAGCACCAACCACACGTTCTTTACGCAGGAATTCGGTTAGAGCTAAAACAATATCCGTTGCGGTAATGCCCGGCTGACGCTGTCCTACCAGTTCGACACCGATAATGTCTGGCAAACGCATCCATGATGCACGGCCCAGCATCACGTTCTCAGCTTCTAATCCACCAACACCGACTGAAATCACGCCTAGCGCATCCGTATGTGGAGTATGCGAGTCAGTCCCCACACAGGTATCCGGGAATGCCACGCCATCACGGTTCTGAATGACTGGTGACATTTTTTCCAGATTGATCTGGTGCATGATGCCGTTACCCGCAGGAATTACATCGACATTTTCGAAAGCGGTTTTGGTCCATTCAATAAAATGGAAACGATCTTCGTTACGGCGATCTTCTACCGCGCGGTTTTTCTCAAATGCATCCGGATCGAAGCCGCCATATTCGACTGCCAGCGAGTGATCGACGATCAGCTGGGTCGGCACCACAGGATTGACTTTAGACGGATCACCGCCTTGATCGGCAATCGCATCACGCAGACCGGCAAGATCGACCAGTGCTGTTTGCCCTAAGATGTCATGACACACTACACGCGCCGGATACCAAGGAAAATCATGTTCCTGTTTACGCTCAATCAACTGGCGTAAAGACTGTTCTAAAATCGCAGGGTCGCAACGGCGTACCAGCTGCTCGGCCAGCACTTTAGATGTATAAGGAAGTTTGGCATATGCGCCTGGCTGAATATCTTCTACGGCTTGACGCACGTCATAATATTCCAGCTGGGTACCTTGCAACGGTTTCCGGTAGTTATTGTTCATAGCTTGCCTGCCCTCTTTCATTACTCTTTTTATTCATCAAAATATCTTGATGACTTGTTTTTTAATAAAGGCATTGTACGCTGTCGAAAGTCTATTTCCCAAATCTTATAATTTTCAAAAGCTTAAATACTAAAAATGGTATTTTTACCAAAATTACTGACCCATACTTTAGAATTTTGACTCTAAATTGCATTTTTTCTGAAAAATAGGCCTAAATCTGTCTCATTCTTTAGTATGAGATGTTGATAACAGCATAAAAAATAATCAATTTCTTGGAATGAGTTTAAGGATAAATTTCATATGAAATCAAAGCTTAGAATTTTTTAATTTTAGAAATAGCTCATTTAATAAAAAACTGAATCTATATTTTTTTATTTCAGTGTTAAGCATAACTCTTAACCGAAAATGGTAAATTTCATTGCAGATATGGCTCGATGAGTGTAGGCGAAAAAATCATTTTTCAGGTTAGACATACCCCGAAATAAGTTACATTCTCAATTCCATATATTTTTTAAGACTTTCTTACAATTTTAGAAATACGTTAAATATTTATAGGACAATGATTCATAAACATGAGCTTATAAAATGCATCCCTATCTAAAATACTTTACACACGTCATTTTAGCTTACCGTCTGTCGCCCTCCCCCTAATTTGGTGATAACAGTCTGTATCTCAACTTTGTAAATCTACCCTCGAATTACTTCACAACAACAACACTCATCACAAAAGCACATAAGGGTGATTACAATGATACAACTCGCCATTCTTGGTATCGTTGCTGCAGTGATCGCTGTACTGGCAGCAAGCTGGAATGGAGGTAAAAATCCCTCCAATCCTAAACCGCCAACTCCCAACAACCCTAACCCACCTACCACTCCCAATAATCCCAACAATCCACAACCTTCTCCAACAGCACCCGATACTTTGATTAGCAATCCGCCCCTATTGCAAAAAAATTCCAAGGGCACCCATGAACTGATCGTCGCTTATAAAACCGGCAAGATTTACAATCCGAGAAATAGTACCTGGGATCAACTGTTCGTCAGAGGTTATCTCACTAATGCCAGCTTGTTTAACAAGAAAAAAGCTGGAGAGTCTGTTGAAGACCTTTTAATTGGTCCGCAGATCCGGGTCAAACAAGGTGAAACCCTGAAAATTAACCTCAATAACCAGCTTCCACCTGAACAGAAATCCACCTGCCCAGACAAAGTGGATAATGTGAATGATCCACATTGCTTTAATACCACCAACCTGCATACTCATGGCTTCTGGGTAAGCCCTCAAGGCAATAGTGATAATGTTTTCCTGAAATTTAAACCTCAGGAAAAATTTGACTATCAGTACAAAATGGAGCCGAATCATCCGGCAGGAACCTACTGGTATCACGCTCATCTGCATGGCTCAACGGCTATTCAGGTATCGAGTGGTATGGCAGGCCCATTAATTGTAGAAGGCTCAAGAACACCAAAAGTGAAAAATGGCAAAGTCACTGAAACAGGCGATATGGACATTTTATGGAAAGAAAAAAATAGCTATCCAAATGAAAACATCCTGCTATTCCAGCAAATTCAATATCGATGCTCTAACCCTGACCCGGATGTAAAATTTGACCCTCCCAACAATTGCGAAGGTAAAGGCTTAGGATTACTTGAAGATTATACAGATATCGCTAATCCTGGCTCTTGGGCCGGCCAGAACTTTTATACGTCTATCAATGGTAAAGTTTTAGGGGAGATCAAAGTTAAACAGAATGCTTTTAATCGCTGGCGCATGATTCATGGTGGTGTACGCGACACCATTGGTTTGATTATTAAAGAACTGCCAAACTCCAGTAAATTTAGCGCCGCAGACACCCTTAAAGCCTGTCTGGCATATCAGGAAGCAGATCTAAAAGAGTTTAATGAGAGTTTAAAAAGCTTACCTGTTTATACGATTGCTCAAGATGGTTTGACCATGACTCAGGTACAGCGCAGAACACTGTCTGTGTTCCAGCCTGGTTATCGTCATGATGCAATGGTTACCTTCCCAACCACCAATAAATACTGTATTTATGACTCCAAATTAAATATTGAGGATGAAGTGAATGCACCGATCCCAACGGGTCAAATTACTCCTCAACTAGCTCCAAACCACCCTTTCAATGCCCAACTACTGGGATGGGTCAATGTACAGGCAAGCAAAACAAAAGCGCAGACTCCTGCCCAGTTCCTGCAAGAGCGCGCGAAAAAAATTGGTTTAAGCAAAGAGATTCAGACTCAGTTATCCAAACTTGATCTTACTGCCTTTACCGATCATCCATCCCTAATGACTCCTGCAATTGACAAGCTGGTCGCTTCCAGACCAAAACAGTACAGTAAATTTGAACTGGCTTTCGCAAATGGTCTTAAATTTGGCTTCCGCCATAAAGAAGATGGTGACTTACTCAGTTTTGGAGATGCATTTGATGGCGAAGGATCAGTCGGTCGGACACATGCCAAAGATCCGGATCGTGAATATGTACGTCAGTTACAAATTGGGCAGACGGATGAATGGGAACTGACGACCGAAGCTTTTGGTGGCCATCCTTTCCATATTCATGTTAATCCATTCCAGATTGTTAAAATCTTAAAAACTGTCACTGGTCCTAATGGCGAATCTAAAGAAGTTGATGTGAGTGAATTAGCGCCTGATGATAATGACACAGATGATGTGCAATATCGTGGCATGAAAGGACAATTCAAAGATACCCTGTTTATCAAAGCAAACTATAAATTTATTCTTCGCAGTCATTACAAGAAATTTGAAGGTGATTTTGTACAGCACTGTCATATCCTCGATCATGAAGATCAGGGCATGATGGAAACGGTACGGGTCTGTGGAGGCAAATTCCCTTGTGATTCACCTCTGCCAACCTCGTCGCATCATCACTAATTAGACACTCCTGAAAAGGCCAATGATCCCGATTGTTGGCTTTTTTGTTTGCCTCTATTAAATGCTTGCTGCACAATAGTTTGATTGATTTTTAGTATTCAAACTGAGGCTGATCATGGCAACATCTCCTGCTTTTACCTTATTTACGCTGAATGGAGTAGATGCGCAAAAATTCCTTCAGGGTCAAGTTACTTTAAATGTCGAAACTCTGGCTGAAAACCTGACTCGCTATACAGCGATCTGTAGCTTGAAAGGACGTATCCAGTTTGGTATCTGGTTGAAAAAAATTAATCCGGAAAGCTTTGAAATTGTCAGCCCTGAAGATCAGGCAGCAGAACTGGCCAGCCATATTAAAAAGTTTGGTGCATTTTCAAAAATGAAACTGGAACAGGTTGGCCCGGTTTATCCAGTTATTAATGATATCCAGACTGATTTTGTTGAAACTGAAACGGATATTACCCTTTGGCAACAGCAAGCTATTGCTTCAGGTCAGGCTTGGATTCAAGCAACTACTGCGACCCTGTTCCAGCCACAGGAATTGCGTCTTCATCAACGTGAAGGCATTCACTATGACAAAGGCTGTTATCTGGGTCAGGAAGTGATTGCTCGCTTATGGTTCAAAGCCAAGCCAAAACACTGGTTGCATTTGATTCAAGGTACAGGTGAAGCACCTGCTGTTGCGACCAAGCTGCACAATGACGTCGAAGTGGTCAATAGCATTGGTACAGATGAGGGTTATCAGGCTTTGGTAGTTGCCAAACCTGAAGCATTGGCTGAGCTGGATGTACAAGTTCTGGAATTGCCTGAAGCTTTAAGTGGTGATGTGGCACGTCCACAATAATAACCTGTTATCTTGATGCAAAAGCCAGAATTCAATTCTGGCTTTTTTATTTTTATTAGGCTAAACAATTAAATAGACAAAGATTGACTGAATAAAACACACCTTAAACCGAGCACGCTTTTATTGATTCATCTCCTATATGATTCTCAAATAATTTGTAATTAGTCACATATTCAGTATTTACAAAGCCTGAAATCGTCTTATGATGTAGATGAAAACGACAAAAATCGCACCATGGAATTAGGTGTTAGAAAAATTAAGGTTATCGGAACAATGAAAAAATTAGTACTTGCTGCAATTCTTGCAGTGTCCAGCCAATTTGCCCTAGCAAACACTTCAAATGCCCCAGTTGACCCTCAATTTGCCAAAATTGAAGAGATGGTGAATGCCATGAATTTCAAGGGTGCCTACGATGCTTTAAGCAAACTGGCCAGCCAGGGAAATGCACAGGCTATCTATAACCTAGGCTATTTAACGCAAACTGGCCAAGGCACTGCCAAGGACGAAAAAAAGGCTATTCAGCTATATGAACAGGCTGCCAGCAAAGGTTATCCGGTGGCCAACTATGTACTGGGCAAGAATTATACCGGTGGTACTTTAGGCCTTAAGCAGGATTTGGGCAAAGCCAAACAATACCTGGAACGTGCATCGGCAGCCAATTTCGATGAAGCAACCGTAGATCTAGCTATACTTTTATTTGCTGAAGGTACAACAGCTTCTGACCAGCAGGCTTTGAAAAAATTACAGCCTCTGATTAGCAAGGGTAATATGCCGGCCATTCATGCCAAAGCCTTATATGACATCAGCAACGGCTTTAAAACCAAGAATGAAAAGCCGATCCAGCAAGGCTTGAGCAGTATTCAGGATCTGGCGAAAAAAGGCTATATCCCCGCCCTCATGGCGATTGGCAATATGTTTGCCAACGGTAGTATTGTTCCGCAAAACCTGCCTGAAGCGAAAAAGATCTTTGCGGCCCTGGCACAGGAAAATATTCCTAAGGCCAGAGAATCTCTAGCAGCAGTGGATAAAATGATTGCTGAACAGAAAAAAGCACCTGCCAAAAAAAGTTGATCAGACTTAATCAAAATAAAAAAGCTCCTATTGGAGCTTTTTTATGGGATATAGATTTGTAAGTCAGCTTGTTTAACTCCACCACAAAGTAATAAGTCCACTGGCAACCACAAAACCTGCGATAGTACTCATCAATAAAGGGGTTAAGGTTCGCTCATTGAGGCCGTATGCTTGTCCTAACATACCGAAAATCGTTGGCATAGGCAGTGCTGCAATCAAAGTCCCAGCATAGATCATTTCCTGACTCAGGTGAGTCAGTCGACTAAGACCTAGATACATCAGGATCGGCATCAGGATATTGCTGGAAAATACCAAATAGAAACTTTGCAGATTCACATATTTCAGGCTCATGCCCACGATTCCGCCACCAATCGCAAACAGCGCCAAAGGTGAGGCAGTCTGTCCAATCATGGCAAAGACCTGGTCCAGATAAATTGGCAAGCGAATTTCAAAAATCGCACAGGCCATACCCAGCATCACCCCCATAAATAAAGGGTTCTTGAACAGCATGAGAATGGTACTTTTCACAAGACTACCCAGATTGGCTTGATGTTGGGTACCGAGTGCAGCCAGGATCAACACCATCGGAATCAGGATCATGCTTTCAATGATGACCACCAGAGAGGTATAGGTCATTGCATGCTGTCCCACCAATAAAGTGAGTACTGCTGTACCGATCAATCCGGTATTGGACATTGCTGCCCCTAAGGACAGAACAGCACTATGCGAGGAGGTATTCCGGAACTGACGGTGCATCAGCCAGAAGCTGAAACCATAAAGTAATAAAGTGACAGAGGTATAGACCGCAAAGTATTCAAAATACCAGATTTCATGCAGATCTTTAGAGGCTAAAAACTGGAAGAACAGTAACGGTAAGGCCACTTTGATGACAAAGGCCCCTACCATTTCGACCTGTTCTTTTTTTAGAATTTGACATTTCACACTCAGGTAACCTAGTGCCAATAATAAAAATATGGGCACAATTACCGCAATAATCATATGAAATGTCCTGTTGTTTGAGATGCGTTATTATAAGCCTTTCTAAGAAAAAATAGCCTTAAAACGATTCAAACAACTGATTTAAGCCATGCGGTGCAGAACGTAAATATTGTGGAGAAATTGCTATTTTTTCATCCAGCGTTACTGCGGCATGCCAAGGCCAGCGTGGATCATAAAGCAAGGCACGTGCAATCGCGATCGCATCAGCCTGTTTATACTCCAGTATGCCTTCTGCCTGCTGTGCATCGGTAATCAAACCCACAGCAATGACTGGAATATTCACGTCCTTTTTAATCGCTTCAGCAAAAGGGACCTGATAATTCGGATGCACATCAATTTTCTGATCTACATGTAAACCTGCACTCGAAACGTGAATATAGACTGCACCCAGTTTCTCCAGTTCTTTGGATAGTTCGACTGAAGATTCTACATCCCAACTTTCTACGCCATCCATCCAGTCCGTTGCTGAGATACGAACACCAATTGGAAAACCTTCTGGTACGGCGGCTTTTATTGCTTCAAATACTTCAAGCGTCAGACGAATACGGTTTTCAAATGAACCGCCATATTGATCCTGACGATGATTCGATAACGGTGACATGAACTGATGCAGTAAATAACCATGTGCTGCATGTAGTTCAATCAGTTCAAAGCCAGCTTCAACCGCCCGCTTTGCACTGGCTGCAAAATCCTGAATTACTTGCTGGATTTCATCAACACTTAAAGACTTAGGTGGATGTTCATGAGTCTGGAAAGGAATATCACTGGCAGAGACAGTTTGCCAACCGAGTGAATGATCTGGGGCGAACTGCCCTTTGCCACCCCAAGGTTTATCTGTAGAAGCTTTACGGCCTGCATGTGCGAGTTGAATTGCAAAAGGCATTGGAGAAATTGACTTGACCTTTTGCAATAAGGTTTTGATCTGGCTGGCCTGCTGGTCATTCCAAAGCCCTAAATCGGCATAACTGATGCGCCCTTCAGGCTGTACAGCGGTGGCTTCCACAATGCAAAGACCTGCACTGGATAAGGCATAATTGGCCCATTGTTGTTCATGCCAGTAAGTGATTTCACCTTGCTCGGTTGCAGAGTACTGACACATCGGGGCAATCACAATTTTATTTTTAAGTTGCAATGATCCAAACTGAACCGGCTGAAATAGTAGTGACACGCGGTATTCCCTCTTTTTGTGAAGTGGCTTTTCAGAACTTTTTACCAAAAAATAAAAAACAGGCTCTGATGAGCCTGTTTATTTATAACGTGATTAAATTCTTTTTAGAAGATCACTCGTGTAGTCAAACCTAACACCAATGCATTATCCACTTGATTGCTAGATCCCGGATTTATAACGTATTGCAGGTTTGGACGTAGCATCAGCCATTTTGTTGCGTTATAGCTGTAGTTGAGTTCGATATTGTATTCGGCACTCGCATCATAAATTGGACGTGAATCTGCAAAGCGGTCATTTACATGTACACGGTTAACCGCTAAACCCAATATATCATTCGGCTGGCTATCCACCAGACCAATATATTTCAGACCCAACTGTTGTGAATTATCTACTTTATTGGTATCACGATCATGCCAGGTAAAGTTAGCGAATGAGTGTAAACCCTGACGGTCATTACCCGTTGAAGTCAATTGCTGCTCTACAGCTAACCAGCCCGCAAAGGTGCGGTTTTTTCCTTCACCTGTCGCAACATCTTTCTGGTTGGCAACATCATCAGCAGTGTTATACATACCGCCTACACGATAGCTGCCAGGCAAACCATTTACCAATGATTTTGGTGTCCAGATTACTTCTGCAGGAATGGTCACACCATCAGCATTGTCGGTATCCAGACTCCAGCCCTGACCTTCGGCTTTGGCATTACCATTATCTGGATTAAATTCATAAACACCGACTTGTACAGCAACTTCAGGATTTAACTGCTGTTTTACACGTGCACCCCATTGTGCGACTGGGGTATTCATCCAGATATTGCCCTGCCATTTACCCATCTGCGCAGCACAGAATGCTGTACTGGCAAAATCACAAGCCATCACGTTAAAGTCCATACCCAGACCCAGACGACCAGCTTTAATACTCAGACCTTGATCCTTATAGTTCTTTTCAATTGAAAGTTCGGTTAAACGGCTGTCCTGGTTACCACGGCCAAATGTTCCTTGCACATTAGCCATATGCGGTACTGTTTGAGATACTTGTAAATCACGTACCGATGTACTTTGTCCCTGACGTGCAGTCGCAACTGCACGAACCGTTACGCCATCCCAACCTGCCAGTTTTTCCATGTCTAACTGTGTACCTAACCATAACTGTGCAGAAGTTAGAGGATCAGCCCCTTCATTACGTCCGCCATCAGCCAGATATGCTGTATCTGTCAGCAAGTTTGCTTCAAATTTGACACCTTGTTGAGCAAGTTCAGTACGTTTTCCATTCCAGTCACCTAATAGGTACTGTCCTTGAGAATCAAATGCAGACTCAGCCTGCGCAGAGGTCATGGCTGCCATCAATGGCAATAAAGCTAGACTTAACTTTTTCATATAAAACCTAAACATATGGAGAGAGTAAAGGCAGCCTGATGCATGCCCTGTATGACTTGATACAGAACGTTACATAACTTTTCACTTAAAAACGCAGCAATTTTTTTATTATTAGTAAAACTTTGAGTTATAAGAAAAGATATTTTATATAACAATAAATTCTATAGAATTTATATTTTTCAGTAAGTTAAATACTAAAAATCAAACAATATACTTCCTATTTTTATTATTTGGATCTGAAACCATCTCAATATTAAAGTTTATTTTTTAACCAATTGTTAAAATATTTTTGAATGTCCTGCTTATAACTTCTATTCAAACAGGACTTGCATTCAGACTTAAAACGCCCAATATTAGCCTCATGATATTAGCTGCTAAGTGTTATGCCTGAATTACCCGAAGTTGAAACCACCAAAACCAGCCTCCTTCCCCTTCTTAATCAGCAAGTGCTAAAAGTTGAAGTGCGTCAGCCTAGTTTACGTTGGCCGATTCCTGATGATCTCGCGCGTCTGCAAGGACAGCGCCTGATTCAGCTTACGCGTCGTTCCAAATATATTCTGGCGCAATTTGAACAGGATACGATGCTCTGGCATCTGGGTATGTCAGGCAGCTTTCGCTTGTGTGAAGCCAATGAAGAATTGCGCAAGCATGATCATCTGATTATCCAGTTTGAAGAGATCCAGCTGCGTTACCATGATCCGCGCCGTTTCGGCTGTATTCTCTGGTTAGACGCTCAATCACAAAGCAAACTGATTGATACGCTTGGGCCGGAGCCATTAAGCGATGCTTTTAATGCCGAATATCTATTTGAAAAACTAAAAAATAAAAACGTTGGCACCAAAGTTGCAATTATGGATAACCATTTCGTGGTCGGCGTAGGCAATATCTATGCAACTGAAAGCCTGTTCAATATGGGTATTCATCCAGCCCAGCCAGCCTCAAGTTTGAGTTTCGAACAGATTGAAAAACTGGTGGTTGAGATCAAGCGTATTTTAAAACAGGCGATTGACTTAGGTGGTTCTACCTTACGCGACTACACCAATGCTATGGGAGAAAATGGTTATTTCCAGCAGACGCTGTTGGCTTATGGCCGTGCAGGAGAAATGTGCGTGAACTGCGAAACGACACTAGAAAATATCAAGCTCGGCCAGCGCGCATCCGTCTATTGTCCTGAATGCCAGCCGCTAAAAAAGGTAAAGCTTTCACCTAAGCGTGTGGCTGCTGTACGAGGTAAGAAATCATGAAGACTGCGATTGTCCGTCATATTCTGGTGAAGGATAAAGATACGGCTGAACAGCTTAAGAAGAAGATTCTGGCAGGTGCAGATTTTTCTAAGATTGCCAAACAATATTCGACCTGTAACTCTGCCAAACGTGGTGGTGAACTCGGTGAAGTAAAAAAAGGCCAACTTGTTCCAGTGATTGATAAACTGGTCTTTACTGCTGCAGAACATGTTCTACATGGCCCAATCAAAAGTCAGTTCGGTTTTCATTTGGTCGAAATTAAGTTTCGGATGGATTTTTAATTCCTTTAGGGTTCCCTCTCCTCTCAGGAGAGGGTTAGGGAGAGGTCAGAAAATAAAAAAACGGCGCTTATACGCCGTTTTTTTATTTACTCCAAAAGCTTAAGCTTCCGGACATTTTTTTAGCTCATCACGAATTTCACGTAACAATGCAATATCTTCCGGAGTCGCTTCAGGTTCAGGCGCTGCTTCTTCTGCTTTATCACGGCGCAGTTTGTTCATCAGTTTCACCAACCAGAATACAACCCATGCCAATAACAGGAAGTTAATGAGAATGGTCAAGAAATTACCATAAGCAAAGACATTCAGACCGGCTGCCTGTGCTTCAGCCAGATTGGTCACATTATTTGGATTATCGCCTAACACGACAAACCAGTTAGAGTAATCAACATCACCACCCAAGATCCAGCTCACGACAGGCATGATGATATCTTTCACCATAGAATCGATAATTTTACCAAAAGCACCGCCAATGATCACACCCACTGCGAGATCCATGACATTGCCTTTTACCGCAAATTCTTTAAATTCTTGAATAATGCTCATAAAGTCACCAGTATTTTTATGCAATTTTGTGATGGATTATACATTAGTTAGGGATTTCTATTTAAAACTAATTTATTAAGTGTATGTAATTTCTACTCAATAAAAAAGCCGCTGAACTGATTCAGCGGCTTTTTTCGTATGAGTGACCGGTCTTATTTAGAACGGTTACGTTTACGTTCGTTTTCAGTCAGGTAACGCTTACGGATACGGATTGACTTAGGTGTTACTTCAACTAGCTCGTCATCTTCAATGAATTCAAGCGCTTGTTCTAGCGTGTATTCAAGGTTTGGAACAAGAGTCAATGCTTCATCAGTACCAGACGCACGTACGTTAGTTAACTGTTTCGCTTTAGTTGGGTTAACCACCATGTCGTCAGAACGTGAGTTGATACCTACGATCATACCTTCATAAACTTCTAACTGTGGTTTAGCAAACAGACGACCACGGTCTTGAAGTGTGAACAGTGCATAGCCCAGGCAAGTACCTTGAACCATAGAAATCAGTACACCGTTTTGACGTTTCGCAACAGTACCTTGTTTAGCAGGACCGTAGTGCGAGAAGCTTGAAGTCATGATACCAGTACCAGAAGTCATGGTCATGAATTCAGAACGGAAACCGATCAAGCCACGTGAAGGAACAGTTGCTTCAATACGGATACGGCCTTTACCGTCCACTTCCATATTAGTCATTTCGCCTTTACGGTGACCCATTTGTTCCATTACAGAACCTTGGTGCTGTTCTTCAACGTCAAACGTTACGTTTTCGTACGGTTCTTGCATTTGACCGTCGATTTCTTTCATGATCACTTGTGGACGTGATACACCAAGCTCGAAGCCTTCACGACGCATGTTTTCGATCAGTACAGAAAGGTGAAGCTCACCACGACCAGATACTTTGAAACGGTCAGGACTGTCAGTATCTTCAACACGAAGTGCTACGTTGTGGATCAATTCGCGGTCAAGACGCTCACGGATATTACGTGAAGTTACGAATTTACCTTCTTTACCAGCGAACGGAGAGTTGTTCACCTGGAAAGTCATAGACACAGTCGGTTCATCTACAGAAAGTGCTGGAAGCGCTTCAACATTTTTAGGATCACAAATTGTATCTGAAATGTTCAGTGCATCGATACCAGTTACACAAACGATATCACCTGCAGAAGCTTCTTCAATATCAACACGTTCTAGACCATGGTAACCCATGATTTTCAAGATACGGCCGTTACGGGTTTTGCCTTCTTTGTCGATCACACTCACAGGAGTGTTTAATTTCACTGAACCGCGCTGGATACGACCAACACCGATTACACCTACGAAGCTGTTATAGTCCAAAGATGAAATTTGCATCTGGAATGGACCGTCAACGTCAACTGCTGGTGGCTCAACGATGTCTACAATTGTTTGGAACAATGGAGTCATGTCGTCAGCAAGTTCTTCTGGAGAAGGACCAGCAACACCACGAAGACCAGAAGCATAAACTACTGGGAAGTCTAACTGTTCGTCAGTACCGCCAAGGTTGTCGAACAGGTCGAATACTTGGTCGATTACCCAGTCTGGACGCGCACTTGGTTTATCAACTTTATTGATAATTACGATTGGTTTCAAACCACGCGCGAACGCTTTTTGCGTTACGAAACGGGTTTGTGGCATAGGACCTTCTTGTGAATCTACAAGAAGCAGTACGCAGTCAACCATCGACATTACACGTTCAACTTCACCACCAAAGTCGGCGTGTCCCGGGGTGTCCACGATGTTAATACGGTATTCTGTATCTGTACGTTTATCTAACCACTTGATTGCAGTGTTTTTTGCAAGAATGGTAATACCACGTTCAGATTCTAACGCGTTCGAATCCATGACACGCTCGATCTCACCCGCGCGATCACCGAGAGCACCTGATTGTTGCAAAAGTTTGTCTACAAGAGTGGTTTTACCATGGTCGACGTGCGCGATAATGGCAATGTTACGGAGAGTTTTAATATCTGACATGTAAATTCGATACGTTTTAAATTTGAGGGCAAATTATACAGAAAAATACAAACTTTTGACAGTGACTGTTTGTAGAGAGCGTCAATTTTTTTTCCAATTACTTTTGTAATGACGTGTAACTCGATTAGAATAGCGCCACCCAGCCTTAATTTGCATTGACACATGTCTGATTTTAATCAATCTCCTCTTTCTAAAGATCAACTTGACCTTGTCTACGGCCTTGAAGATCGTCCTAAACCGTTTATCGCATTTTTAGCCGCATTCCAGCATTTATTGGCCATTATTGTCCCAATTGTAACGCCAGGTTTACTGATCTGTCTGGCATTGGGTGTGTCTAAAGAAGACACCAACATGATCTTGTCCATGTCTTTGGTGATCTCTGGTATCGCAACTTTCTTACAATCCAAGAAAGTGGGTCCCTTTGGCGCAGGCTTGCTGATTGTTCAGGGTACAAGTTTTAACTTTATTGGCCCAATCATCGGGATCGGTTCAGCGATGGTCGCTGCAGGCACACCGGTAGAAGCGGTGATGGCTTCGATCTTTGGTGTAGTGATTGCAGGTTCATTTATTGAAATGGGCGTGTCACGCATTTTGCCATGGGTGAAGAAACTCATTACTCCACTAGTAACGGGTATTGTAGTTCTATTGATTGGTTTAACCTTGATTAAAGAAGGTCTGATCAGCATGGGTGGTGGTTATCAAGCCATGGGTGACAAAACTTTCGCCAATGCAGATAACCTGATCATGTCATGTACCGTTCTGGCATTAATTATTTTACTGAACCGTGTGCGTATTACCTGGGTAAAAAGCTCAGCAATTCTGATTGCACTGGTTGTGGGTTATATCCTTGCCGGCTTTATGGGTCATCTCAACTTTGATGGTTTAAAAGATGCACCTCTGGTTCAGATTCCTACCCCAATGCATTTTGGTTTAAGCTTCTCATGGAGCTTATTCATTCCAATGGCATTCATTTACCTGGTGACTTCACTAGAAGCCATTGGTGATATTACCGCAACATCAAAATTATCGAATCAGCCAGTGGATGGTCAAACCTGGATGAATCGCATTAAAGGTGGTGTATTGGTAAATGGTGCTAACTCCCTACTTGCAGGCTTATTTAATACTTTCCCAAGTTCAGTTTTCGCACAAAATAATGGTGTCATTCAGCTGACTGGTGTAGCTAGCCGTTATGTCGGGATCTGGATCGCAGCACTCCTCGTGATTCTAGGTCTACTGCCTGCTGTTGCAGGTGTGATCCAAGCCGTTCCTCAAGCTGTGCTTGGTGGCGCAGTGATGGTGATGTTTGGTGCAGTCGCTGCATCTGGGATTAATATCCTGTCTGGTATTCACTTAGACCGTCGTGCCCTGCTGATCATTGCAATCTCGCTTGCACTTGGCTTAGGCGTTGCACAGGTACCTCAGATTCTGGAACATCTTCCTGAATTATTCCGTAACATCTTTAGTTCCGGTGTTGCGACAGGCGGTATTGCAGCCCTCATATTGAATATTGTACTTCCTGAAGTAAAGAAGTAATTTCATGTCCAAAGAACACTGTCTGGGTTGGACTCGGACAGTGTTTTTTCTATTGGAGAGAGATCTATGGATCCTAAAAGCGAAGTTTTATTAAGACAATATGATTATTTGTCTGGTCGCGTATTGCTGGTAAATGCCCCGACCGATGAGCTTCTTGCTGAATGTGGTGAATCTATCCAGCCCTTTGTTTGGACATGGAATTATAATGATTTTCAATATTTCCAGTCACAGCAGGCTCAGATTCATTTCGGTGCAGAATTTCCTGATCAAGAATTTGATCAGGCGGTTATTTTCGTACCTAAATCAAAAGAATTATTGAATTATCTGATTCACAATATTGCAGCCCGATTAAAACAAGGCAGCAGTGTCTTTCTTGTGGGTGAAAAGAAAGGTGGCGTAGAGCGTGCGGCAAAGCAGCTACAGGCTTATGGTAAACTCATCAAGCTCGACAGCGCACGACATTGCCAATTGTGGCAATTGACTCTAGACTGCACGGTCGAAGCAAAAGCGTTGGCAGATTGGGCACAGACCTATACAGTGGCCACACCAAAAGGTGATTTGCAGATTTGTGCACTTCCAGGTGTATTCAGTCAGGATCATCTGGATGTAGGAACAGCGGTGTTCTTACCCTATTTATCTCAGGTGACCTCAGGCAAGATTGCCGACTTTGGCTGTGGCGCAGGTGTGATCAGTGCTTATTTAGCCAAACTGAATCCTGAGAACCGTATTTTTGCTCTGGACGTAGATGCCTTTGCCTTGGCTTCTACCCAAATGACATTTGAGAAAAATCAGCTCAACCCTCAGCAGCTGGAAATTAAAGCTGTGTCAGGTATTGAAGATGCACCGCTTTTTTTACATGCCATTGTCAGCAATCCTCCTTTCCATCAAGGAATCCAGACCAATTATGCGGCCAGCGAAACTTTATGCAAGACTTCGCGTCGTCATCTCAAGTCTGGCGGTGAATTATGGATTGTGGCAAACCGTTTCTTAAATTATCCAATTTTAATTGAACAAAGTTTTGGCCAATGTACAGTCAAAACTGATCAACAAGGTTTTAAAGTGCTCTTCGCCAGCACTCAAAAAAATGCTAAGGAATCATGATGAGCGAAACTCAGAACAGCGTGCAGCTGCAGCGTAAGCTTGGTGCTCGTCATCTCAATATGATCGCGATTGGCGGGTCTATCGGTACAGGTTTATTCCTGGCCTCAGGTGCGACTATTGCCAGCGCAGGCCCGGGTGGCGCACTTCTCGCCTATGCCCTGATTGGCGTAATGATTTATTTCTTGATGACCAGCCTTGGAGAACTTGCGACTCATAATCCGACCTCGGGCGCATTCTTTACCTACGGTACCAAATATGTCGAAGGTGGTTTCGGTTTCGCTTTAGGCTGGAACTACTGGTACAACTGGGCGATTACCGTTGCCTTTGAACTGGTTGCCGTACAGTTCATTATGAAATTCTGGTTCCCTGATATTCCGGGCTTTTACTGGAGTGCGATCTTCCTCGCGGTGATCTTTGGGATTAACGCTCTCACAGTAAAAGGTTTTGGTGAATCAGAATTCTTCTTCTCATTAGTGAAAGTTCTGGCAATTATTGCCTTTATCATCATCGGGATCTGGATGATTGCCAAGATCATGCTCACACCGGGTGTTTCGGCATTTGCAAACTGGAGCGTAGGTGAAGCGCCTTTTGTAGGCGGTTTCCAGGCCTTGATTGGTGTTGCCATGATTGCCGGATTCTCATTCCAGGGAACCGAGATGGTTGGTGTAGCCGCTGGTGAATCTAAAGATCCGCAGAAAACCATTCCTGTCGCAATCAAGCAGATCTTCTGGCGAATCTTGCTGTTCTATATCGTGTGTATTTTCATTATCGGTACATTGGTTGCTTATAATGATCCGCGTCTCTTACAGGCAGCTGCAACAGAAGATGTTGCCCTTTCTCCCTTCACTTTATTGTATGAGAAAGCAGGTTTTGCTTTTGCAGCCAGTATGATGAATGCGGTAATTCTGACTGCAATTCTGTCTGCAGGTAACTCAGGCATGTATTCTTCGACCCGTATGCTGTTCGATATGGCGCGTAAAGGCAGTGCACCTAAGCTGTTCGCCCATCTGGATCCACGCGGTGTACCGATGAATGCCCTGTATGCGACCACGGCGATTGCGGCACTATGCTTCTTGACCACATTCTTTGGCGAGCAGGAAGTCTTTAACTGGTTGCTGAATATGTCAGGTATGTGTGGCTTCATTGTCTGGCTCGGGATTGCGATCTCACATTACCGCTTCCGTAAAAGTTATCTGGCTCAAGGCTATCAACTTGAAGGTCTGGCCTATAGAGCTAAATTCTTCCCGTTCGCGCCTTGGTTTGCCTTCGTCCTTTGTTCAATTGTTGTTCTAGGTCAAAATTATCAAGCTATCCTAGATGGTGAGTGGTTGGCTGTCCTTTCTACTTATATCGGTATTTTATTATTCCTGGTGATCTGGCTGGGTTATAAGTGGAAATATAAAACCAAACTGGTTTCCTATCAGGAGATGGATGTTCGACCGATGAATATTGAAAAAGACTAAGTTCTCACCTTTATTAAAAAAGCAGCTCAAGTAGCTGCTTTTTTATATTCTGAAATCAGCTATGACGCATGACAAAATTACGGTCATCAATCACGATGACTTGCTGACAAATACCTTCTACTCGACGCTGCTGTTCGAAAACTTCTTTAGACATAGCATTAAAACTATCAAAGAAACTGATTTCTTTTTCATTGATTTCATAAATTAATGAATGGTTCCCTACCCCTTCCAGCGTATCGTAGAACACGATTACAAAACGGCCTTTATCTACTGATTTTTGAATATCTGTATAAGAAAGTGGATATTCATGAACAGACACTTTGAGTTCTTGTGCTTTTTGATAAAACTGGATTTCAAGCGGCTGTTTATCGGGATCAGTTTCTGTAAAAAATTCAACATCAAGCCCTAGTGTTTTAAGTGCAACAGCGAGTGCAATACTTGAAGCTCCCATCTCATCATTATACTGTGTCAATTGCACCAGATCAGGAATATGCAGATCTATTCCATAATGATGAAAGATCATCCAGATTGCATATATACCACTATTAGCTTCCAGACTTTGTAAGTCTTGAGGGAGTTCTATACTCATGCTTTAACTCCAAATCAGTTTCGAGCAGCAAGTGTATGCAAAAAACAGCCATAAAAAAAGCGACTCAAAGAGTCGCTTTTTTTAATCACTGTTCAATAACGAATTATTGAGCAGCTGGTTGTTCAGCTAGAACAGTACGGCTACCAGTGATTGTCGCGAATACACGACGGTTCATAGCACGACCTTCTTTAGTGTTGTTGTCAGCAATCGGTTGATCCCAAGCGAAACCTTGAGTAGACAAACGAGATGCATCTACGTTGTATTCGTTAACAAGTGCAGATTTAACAGAGTTAGCACGAGCTAGAGATAAACGTTCGTTCAATGCACGTGGACCAGTGCTGTCTGTGTGACCTTCGATACGAGCAGTTGCGTTTGGATATTCAACTAGCTTCTCAGCAACTTTCGCGATTTCTGGTTTGTATTGGTCTTTGATGTTTGATTTATTCGTATCAAAGAACACGCGAAGTTCCATGTTCAGGTCTTCAGTCAACTCTTGTGGTGCTGGAGCTACTGGAGCTACTGGCTCAACTGGAGCAACTTCTACAACGTCAGCAGCTGGTTTCAAACGACCACCTAAAACTACGTTAAGACCAGCAAGTGCTGTATAGTTCCAGAATTTTTCGTCAAAGTGATAAGTACCACGAGCTTCAGTACGTAGCGCTAAAGCATCGTTGATGTGCCAGAATGCACCGATACCAGCATTACCTAGTGTACCTTCTTCTTCAAAACCACGACCAGTACGACCTAAAGCAGTTTCTGAAGCACCGTCAAACTCATATTTGTAGTGACCAGCACCTAACAATGCATATGGCTTGATTTTGCTGTCATAGTTGCCAGTAAATACGTCAGAAGTTGCATAGAAATTACCTGCAATGTTCTGGCCTTTGTATTCAGCACCTGGTAGATCTCGCATATCGCCTTTAACTTGGCTATATTCAGCTTCAAAACCTAACCATGGAGTTAGTTCAACACCAATTGCAGCACCAACAAATAGATCATCTTCCATTTCACCAGAAGTTGTTAGTTCGCCATCATCACCGCCATTGTTGTGTTGGGTGTCTTGCCAAGTATAACCTAACATTAATGGAGTAACAGTTACGCCTGCGTTTGCAGCAGCAAAAGGAGCAGCTACAAGCATTGCTAAAGCAATACGACTCATTTTCATGGATTTATCCTCCAGAGATAACAATTGTTGTTCAAGCTCAAGCCTTCTAATAGGCCATTCTGAGATAGGCTTTTTTTACCCCAGTGTTATTTTTAAGCTATTCACTGCGCATCATACAAACACTTTATTATTTTTCCAAGTGCTTGATTAATCTAATCAAGTAAATTATTGACAAAATTACTTACAATTTCCGTTGTAATTCAGTAATTTTTTACTCAATTTTTTGTTGTGAATCGCCTATTGTCATTGCCAATTTATTTTTAAGCGCCTTTTTGAATTTTGAGTAAGGCATTGCTTACTCGCTCAATTAAGCATAAAAAACGCACAATTAATAGCATGTTTCAAATAAAAATAATATATAAATCAGGTAACTCTATGTATAAAAAGATAACAAGAGCGTTCACTATTGTTGAGTTAATTATCTGTATTGCCCTTATCGCAATTGTGGTCACAATTGCCTTGCCTTACTTTCATGATTATTTATCCAAGCAGGAAGCCAAAAATATTCCGATGAAACTTACAGCAACCAATCGTTATGCACGCAGCCAGGCAGCTGTGTTTCACCAGAATATTGTGATTTGTCCCAGTCAAGATTCATTAACCTGCCAAGCAAACCAATGGAATAAAAATTTGCTGGTATTTATTGATAAAAACCGTAATCGTCAAGTCGACAATGACGAACAAATTTTACACATTGAACAACTTAATCTTAAATACGGTAACTTGAGTTGGCGAGGTGCTTTAAGTATGCCGAACGTAACTTATCAAGCCCAGACGGCTTTACCAATTGGATCGAATGGCAGCTTTTATTATTGTTCTACTCACCTTTCGTCCCAGCAACGTATTGTCTTGAATAAAATGGGACATATCCGAATCGAACATATGGCTTCCTGTTAATAAAACCCTAGAGTCTATGATTTATCCAGATTAGGACTTTAATCCTGTACTTTTTTCAATATACTGCTTAGGTTCGAGAAAAAATGATCAAAACTTATAGGGAGATATAACAATGACTGACATCGTAATTGTCAATGGCGCACGTACAGCGATGGGCGGCTTTCAAGGCAGCTTGGCTAGCGTTACTGCACCTGAACTGGGTGCTGTCACCATCAAAGAAGCGATTGCTCGTTCAGGCTTGCAGCCAACCGATATTGAAGAAGTCATTATGGGTTGTGTACTCCCGGCAGGTTTAAAACAAGGTCCTGCTCGTCAAGCGATGCGTAAAGCGGGTCTGCCTGATTCTACAGGTGCCGTCACCATCAACAAATTATGTGGTTCAGGCATGAAAGCAGTTATGCAAGCGGCAGATATGATTAAGGCAGGTTCTGCAACTTATGTGGTTGCAGGTGGGATGGAATCCATGACCAATGCGCCATATGTATTGCCAAAAGCGCGTGGCGGTTTCCGTATGGGTCATGGTGAAATCAAGGACCATATGTTCCTGGATGGCCTGGAAGATGCCGAAACTGGTCGCCTGATGGGCTCATTTGCTCAAGATATGGCGAATACAAAAGGCTATACCCGTGAACAGATGGATGAGTTTGCGATCCGTTCACTGAAACGTGCTCAAACTGCAGTCAATGAAGGTTACTTCGCTGATGAAATCGTGCCAGTCACTGTTTCCACCCGTAAAGGTGATGTCGTAGTTGATAAGGACGAACAACCTTTCAATGCCAATATTGATAAGATTCCAACTCTTCGTCCTGCTTTTGCAAAAGACGGGACAATTACGGCAGCAAATGCCAGCTCAATTTCAGATGGTGCCTCTGCCCTTGTTCTGACTTCAAGCGACAATGCAGCAGCTAAAGGTTTAGCGCCTTTGGCTAAAATCATTGCTTATGCTTCAAACTCCCAGCATCCATCTGAATTCACGATTGCGCCAGTGGGTGCGATTCAGAAAGTTCTGGATAAAACTGGCTGGAAAGCTGAGGAAGTTGACCTTTGGGAAATCAATGAAGCGTTTGCTATGGTCACCATGTGCCCAATGGATGAGTTCAAGCTTGATCCTGAAAAAGTCAACATCAATGGTGGTGCATGTGCGCTCGGTCACCCGGTTGGTTCTACAGGTTCACGTATTATCCTGACCTTGATTCATGCATTGAAACGTACAGGCGGTAAACATGGTATCGCTGCGCTATGTATTGGCGGTGGTGAAGCAACTGCGGTCGCAATCGAACTGATCTAATTCTTTTATAATCAATTCGTAGAGAGGGCTTTTATAGCCCTCTTTTTATTTTATAAATATTTCATTTTTTTATTATCTATCCATAAAGTAAATTCTTTTAATTACATTTTCATAAAGCTTCTTTATCAATCAGATTCAATTCAGGGCGTAAATTAAAGGGATTCAGAATAAGAAAAGGAATCCTGCATGCGACTTAATCACTATCTCAATTTCCAGGGTGAAACCGAAGCTGCCTTTACCTTTTATCGTTCGGTATTTGGTGGCGAATTTTCCAGTCTAACCCGTTATGGAGATACGCCTGGACAGCAAGGAATTGATTTATCAGATGAAGAAAAAAATCTGATTTTGCATATCTCACTTCCAATTAATGAATACACAGAGCTCATGGGCTCTGATATCAATGACAAACTCTGTACTGAAAATACACCAGCATTTAGTAAGGGTACTAATCACTATATTGCGATTATTTTAAGTGCCAATGAACAGGATGAAGCCAAACGACTCTATGAAGCTTTATCGGTGAATGGTCAAATCGAAATGCCTTTAGAAAAAACCTTTTGGGGTGCGCTTTATAGTGCCTTTACGGATCAATTCGGAGTGCAATGGATGATTAACTGCCTACTTGAAGAACGTGCACCCTAAGATTTAAATATAAAAAAGCCTCCAGATGGAGGCTTTTTTAGTTGAAGGTGAATTAAGCCCCAGTTTGATAATTCGGCGTCGGTACTGCTGTAGAAGCTTGGTAAGGATTGGTAAAATCACCCAAACCTGCAGCGGCTTCCTGAATATCTTTACCTTCTTTAATGACAAAAGTATCGAAACCAGAACGCTTCATGTAGTTCAAGACATCTTTGAACACATCACCAGTCGCACGCAGCTCACCCTGGAAACCTTGACGGCGAAGCAATGCAGCAAATGAATAACCACGGCCATCATTAAAACCTGCAAACTCAATAAAAATAGCATCAAGTTGGTCTAGTGGGAATTCATTGGTTTCAGGTGAAGCATCAACCGTTAAGTACAATGCTTTTTTACCAGAAATATTGGCAATCTGGTCTAACTGCTCTACAGTCAGAACCACATCACCCTGTGGCAATACACCCTCTTCATCAATTAACTGGTAAGTGTTATCTGCAATTGTGCCATCTTTAGAGAGCACTTGTAGTGCGGTATTAAGCATATGCGCGCTCCTTGAATGGTTGAATGCCGACACGACGATAAGTATCGATAAACTCTTCACCGTCCTGACGCAAGTCAAGATAAGTATTCAGAATTTCTTCTACGATATCCGGCACCACTTCTGCAGCAAATGATGGCCCAAGAATGTCACCAATAGAGGCATCATGATCCGCATTACCACCTAAAGTGATCTGATAGAATTCAGCGCCTTTTTTATCTACACCCAGTATTCCGATGTTACCTACATGGTGATGACCACAGGCATTCATACAACCTGAAATGTTCAGGTCCAGTTTACCCAAGTTGTAAATGGTATCCAGATCATCAAAACGGCGTGAAATCGCTTCAGAAATTGGAATGGATTTAGCATTTGCTAATGAACAGAAGTCACCGCCTGGGCAGCAGATAATATCAGTCAAGAAACCGATATGTGCACGTGCCAGGTTATGCTGATCCAGCGTCTGCCACAATTCGAACAGGTCTTTTTGTGGTACATCTACCAGCGCAATATTTTGCTCGTGAGTCGTACGCAGTTCACCGAAGGTGTACTTGTCTGCAAGATCTGCAATCAGGTTCATTTCCTCAGTGGTCACATCACCCGGTGCAATGCCTGCACGTTTCAGTGAAATCGTGACAATACGATAACCTTTCACTTTATGGGCATTGGTATTGATGTTGAACCATTGCTTAAACTTCGGATACTGAGCAAACAGCTCTGTGAAGTCTTCATCTGCATAATCCTGGTAATCAAATGGAGTAAAGTTTTCATCCATTCTCGCCAGCGTTTCAGCATCAATCTTCAACGTTTTAACAGTATGTGCAAATTCGGCTTCAACTTTCTCAGCAAAGACTTCAGGCGTCAGAGCTTTTACCAAGATTTTGATACGCGCCTTATATTTGTTGTCGCGACGGCCGTGCAGGTTATAGACACGTAGTACTGCTTCAAGATAAGCAATCAGGTCTTCACGTGGTAGGAAGTCACGAATAAAACTACCAATTACTGGCGTACGGCCCAAGCCACCACCGACTTTAATTTTATAACCGATTTCTCCAGCTTCATTTTTTACGATATAGACACCGATATCGTGGAATGAAGTTGCTGCACGGTCAATCTCTTCCAGCGAAGATACCGCAATCTTGAACTTACGTGGCAGGAAAGCAAATTCCGGGTGGAAAGTTGACCATTGACGGATCAATTCACAGGTCGGACGTGGATCTGCAATTTCACCTGCCACCACACCTGCATACTGGTCAGTGGTAGTATTACGGATACAGTTCCCTGAAGTCTGGATCGCATGCATTTGCACGGTTGCCAGTTCAGCCAGCATATCAGGCACGTTTTCTAGTGCAGGCCAGTTAAACTGGATATTCTGACGGGTTGAAACGTGTGCATAGCCACGATCATACTCTTTCGCCAGATCAGCCACTTTACGAAGTTGTTTAGAATTCATCAGGCCATAAGGTACCGCAATACGCAACATAGGCGCATAACGTTGTACATAAAGACCATTTTGAAGGCGGAGCGGACGGTATTCATCTTCCGTCAATTTGCCCGCTAAATAACGTTCCGTCTGGTCACGGAACTGTGCAACACGTTCATTAATCAGTTGCTGATCGAAATCAGTATATAAATACATGGCGTACAGCTAGTAGTTTCTATTATATCGTCGGCAAGGATAACGACATTGAATCTATCAATAAAATGCTTTTTATACATATTTCATAGCGATTTTATTGATAAGCCTAGCAAACTTTCAATGATATAAAGCTTTAGATCAGCTTCTTCTGATTTTTAACGTGAATGATTTATTTTTTAAATCTTTAGCAGTTTTTTTCATAAACCAAAATGAGAAAGTCGCTCAATTACCACTCTTTGGTTTCGCCTAAAGCCTGACCAATAAATTGATATCGCATAGTTGATCTTGAAAACTTGATCGGGCAAGCCAGTTGAGCTTCGGTTTGCTCCCGCTGATCAGCTTTAACTGGCACCTGCACCACCCATTCACGTTGCTGCGCCAGCTCAGAATGCAGGGCTTCATCAAGCTTCAATACAGGTTCAACACAGAAATCTGCCTGAGAAAATAAGGCTTGCCAGTGAGATAGAGGTTGGACAATGATTTTATCGCGAATCGCCTGTTTCACTAAAGCATGATCTTCAGGTGCAAAAGAAGCACCTTTTTCCAGAAGAATCGGCAAATCCAGCAATTGTGCCAGACCTTGCATGAATTGAGGCTCCAGACTGCCTATTGATAGATAGCGATTATCCTGAGTTTGATAATAGTCATAAAAGGTACCACCATTTAAGTAACCTGATTCTATCTGCTGATGCTGATTACCCGCCAGACTAGCAGAAGCTGCCATATTATTTAATGTCGCCGCGCAATCGGTCATGGAAATATCAATATATTGTCCCTGACCACTGCTCTGCCGCTCAATCACCGCTGCCAGAATGGCAACCAGTGCATGCATAGAACCGCCCGCGACATCAGCAATCTGGATTCCCATTGCCGGTGGGCCGCTTTCAATCCGGCCACTATGTCCAGCAATCCCAGATAAAGCCAAATAGTTAATGTCATGCCCTGCCCGATCTTTATATAGACCCGTTTGGCCATAACCGGTAATCGAGCAATAAATTAAGCGTGGGTTGAGCGCACTGAGCGTTGGATAATCCAGACCAAGCCGTTGCATCACACCTGGACGAAATTGTTCTACAATAATGTCATAATCTGCAATTCGGGATTTAATCTGTTCAATATGTTCGGGATTCTTTAAATCCAGTGCGACAGAATGTTTGTTTCGGTTCAGATAATTATGCATTGTGGCCTGTCCATGTGCAAAAGGTGGCATTAAACGCACCAGATCAGGACGTGTGGGTGATTCAATATGCACAACTTCTGCACCCATGTCTGCAAGATATAATGTGGCAAATGGACCGGGCAATAATGTAGAAAAATCTAATATTTTCAAACCTTTTAATGCATATGACATTGGAGTTATTACTCTATTTATATCGCTTTTTGTCTCATCATAAGAACATAAATGTCCAAAAACAATGTCATGTTCAGCCATTTACCTTGATAGTTTCGGCAATTTAACATGTAAGAAAATGGTAATTGGATTCTTGTAAATTGCCATTGATTTTTTATTTTTTGTCATTTAGGTCAAATATTAGTGAACATTAAAGAGACTGAAGGATTAAACATGAGTCGTGATACGATCAGTATCCATTTCGTCAATGCAGCCTTATACGGCGTTAAGCGCCTGGGCATGGATGTCGATACTTTATTGTCTCACGTTGGGATTGAAGCCGAGCTTCTGCATCAGCCGAAGGCCCGTATTTCGCCTGAACAATATACCCGTTTTATCAAGATGCTCTGGATGGTGACCCAGGACGAACATGTCGGCTTTGACAAACAGCCGCGTCGTCTGGGCACTTTCGCGATCATGTGTCAGCTGATTATCCATGCCAAAACGCTGGGCGATGCACTCGAGCTTTCTTCTCAATTCTACAAACTCTTTGGTGATGACTGGTCTGTAACCCTGGAACGTGACAAGCATGAAGCGCGCCTGGTTCCCCTGATCCCAAATTCGATGGATCCGGAACACTTTATTACTGAAAGTATGTTGATGATCTGGCATGGTCTGGCATCGTGGTTAATTGAACGTCGTCTGCCGCTGGAACGTGTACATTTCAGCTACCCTCGCCCTGAGCATGCAGATGAATACGATGCGCTGTTCTTTGCACCTGTGATGCAATTCGATATGCCGCGTACTGAAATTACCTTTGCAGCGGATTATCTGGATTTGCCAATTCGCCAGAATGAAGAAACGCTGGAAGAATTCCTGAAAGCAGCACCTGCTCAACTTCTAGTTAAATTTAAAAATACCAACTCGCTGACTTCGCGGATCCGGGATGTATTGAAGAGCCAGATCGGTGAAGAAATGCCGACCTTGAATGATGTCGCATCAATGCTCTACCTTTCTCCACAAACCTTGCGTCGCCGTCTGGCTGCTGAAGGCAAGAGCTATCAGGGCGTGAAAGATGCACTGCGCCGTGATGCCGCAATTCACTTATTGCTTAATCCGGATCTGACTCTGGAAGATGTTGCACAACAGGTCGGCTTTAGTGAAACCAGTACTTTCCACCGTGCTTTCAAAAAATGGACAGGGGTAACACCAGGCCTATACCGTCAGTTACACGGTTACCATTAAAAACCTTGCTCTAAAAATGTATACTTGAAAAGTATCGTTTATTAAGCGCTACAAGCCCCTAGCCCAAGCTCCAGACTTGGGCTTTTTTATACCCGCTTTTTATTCATCAAGACTGACCAAATTGCTCAAATGATCTGGTCCGTTCTCGTCATTGCACTTCAAGATTTAATCATTACACTCGAAGCATTAGAACAATTTCAGTAAAGCAAGAAAAGGATATTGTATGAGCGAGGCCTATATTATTGATGCCATTCGCACGCCACGCGGAAAGGGAAAAAAAGACGGATCATTACATGAAGTTAAACCAATTAGTTTACTGACTACGCTCTTAAATGAACTGAAAGAACGCCATAACCTGGATACATCTCAGGTGGATGATATTGTGCTGGGCTGTGTGACTCCAATCGGTGATCAGGGTGCAGACATTGCCAAAACTGCTGCAATTGCCGCAGGCTGGGACAATGATGTGGCTGGCGTTCAGATCAACCGTTTCTGTGCTTCGGGTCTGGAAGCTGTAAATCTGGCAGCACAAAAAGTTCGTTCAGGCTGGGAAGATCTGGTCGTTGCGGGTGGTGTTGAATCCATGTCTCGCGTTCCGATGGGTTCTGATGGCGGCCCGTGGGCATTAGATCCTGAAACCAATATGGCTTGCGATTTTATTCCACAAGGCATAGGGGCTGACCTGATCGCGACCATTGATGGTTATAGTCGTGCAGATGTAGATCAATTCGCCGAGCAATCACAAAAGAAAGCGGCAGCAGCCCAAGCGAATGGTTATTTTGATAAATCTATTATTCCAGTGAAAGATAAAGCTGGCGTCGTGATTCTAGACAAAGATGAATTCATTAAACCGACAACAACTGCAGAAGGCTTAAGTGCATTAAAGCCAAGTTTTGCAACGATGGGCCAGATAGGCTTTGATGCCATCGCTCTACAGAAATATCCGGAAGTAGGCTCTGTAAACCATGTACACCATGCGGGTAATTCTTCAGGCATTGTGGATGGTGCAGCAGTCGTATTACTTGCCTCCGAACAGGCAGTGCAACAGCAAAATCTCAAGCCACGCGCCAAAGTACTGGCAACGGCACTGGTTGGTGCCGATCCAACCATTATGCTGACCGGCCCTGCCCCGGCTGCACGTAAGGCTTTAGCCAAAGCTGGACTCACCATTGATGACATCGATCTGTTTGAAGTCAATGAAGCTTTCGCTGCTGTGATGATGCGCTTTATCAATGAAATGAAAGTTGATCCTGCCAAAGTCAATGTTAATGGTGGTGCCATTGCCATGGGACATCCACTCGGTGCGACCGGCGCCATGATTCTAGGCACTTTACTGGATGAACTGGAACGTCAAGGTAAGAAACGTGGACTGGCTACCCTGTGTGTGGGTGGTGGTATGGGCATCGCAACCATTATTGAGTTGGTATAAGGAGATCAGCATGAGCGCAATTCAATATCAAAAAACTGAAGATCACATTGTCATTCTGACCTTTGATTCTCCGAACCAGTCCGCCAATACCATGAATGCCGACTTTCGCGCGACTCTGGAAGAAGTCGTTGCCCAGTTACAAGCAGATGAACAGATCGCCGGGATTATTTTCCGATCAGCAAAAAAAACATTCTTTGCTGGCGGTGATCTAGATGAGTTAATTCAGGCGACGCCTGAACATGCCACCGAATTCTTCAATATGATTGAAGACATGAAAGCCAAACTGCGTTATATCGAAACGCGTGGTATTCCAGTAGTGGCAGCTTTAAATGGTACAGCCTTAGGCGGTGGTTGGGAAATTGCTTTATGTGCCCATCATCGTATTGCGCTGAATGATGCCAAAACCAAGTTTGGTTTACCTGAAGTCACTTTAGGCTTGCTGCCAGGCGGTGGCGGTATTGTCCGCATGGTTCGTCTGCTAGGCCTGCAAAATGCCTTACCTTTGCTGATGGAAGGCAAACAGTTCGGTGTAGAGAAAGCCAAGTCTTTGGGACTGGTGCATGACACAGCCGACTCACTGGATGAGTTACTAGATAAATCTATAGCCTGGATTAAACAACATCCGCAATCTCAACAGCCTTTCGATGTAAAAGGCTACAAAATTCCGGGAGGCTCTCCTTCTTCGCCTGCCGTTGCACAGATGCTGGCCATTGCTCCTGCGATGTTGCGTGATAAAACCAAGGGTTGTTATCCAGCACCAGAATCTATTCTCTCCGCTGCGGTTGAAGGTGCTCAGGTTGATGTCGATACTGCGCTAAGAATTGAGTCGCGTTATTTCACCTATCTCGCTACCGGCCAGATTTCCAAGAACATGATCGGTACATTCTGGCATGGCATGAATGCCATCAAGTCGGGTGCCAGCCGTCCTAAAGACTTTACGCCATGGAAAGCCACTAAAGTAGGTATTTTGGGTGCAGGCATGATGGGTGCTGGTATTGCCTATGTCACTGCCAGTAAAGGCATTCAGGTGGTGCTGAAGGATATTTCGGTCGAAGCTGCGGAAAAAGGCAAAGCGTATAGCCAGAAATTACTGGATAAAAAAGTGGCTCAAGGCCGCTTAACAGCCGAAAAACGTGACCAGATTTTAGCTCTGATCCATGCTACTGCGAGCATGGCAGATTTAGCAGGTTGTGACCTGATTATTGAAGCAGTATTTGAAAATCAGGAACTCAAAGCCAAAGTTACTCAGGAAGCAGAGCAATATTTATCAGCCAACGGTGTAATGGCATCCAATACCTCAACTCTACCCATCAGTGACCTAGCTCAAGCCTCTCAGAATCAGGCAAATTTTATCGGTCTGCATTTCTTTAGCCCAGTCGACAAAATGCAACTGGTCGAGATCATTAAGGGGAAAAATACTTCAGCAGAAACACTGGCCAAGGCATTTGACTATGTGCAGCAGATTGGCAAGCTACCGATTGTAGTGAATGACAGCCGTGGCTTCTTTACTAGCCGTGTCTTTGGCACCTTTGTACAGGAAGGATTACGTTTGCTTGCCGAAGGTGTGCATCCAGCTCGTATTGAAATGGCTGCGCTGAAAGCCGGTATGCCAGTCGGACCACTTGCTATTCAGGATGAAGTCTCTCTGACGCTTTCTGAGCATGTAGCTGCAGAAAGCCGTAAGGCTCTGGCTACACAAGGCAAAGAACGTCCAAGCACCGATGCGGATGCCGTGATTCAAACCATGATTCATGAGTTTAACCGTAAAGGCAAAGCTGCTGGTGCAGGTTTTTATGACTATCCTGAAGGGGGCAAAAAGCAGCTATGGTCTGGCTTGGAGCATTGGTATAAAGAAGTGGATATTTCTGAACAGGAAATGATAGACCGCTTCCTGTTTGTTCAAGCCCTCGATACTGTGCGCTGTCTGGAAGAAGGTGTGCTGGAGTCAGTGGTCGATGCGAATATCGGGTCAATCTTTGGAATTGGTTTTGCCGCCTGGACGGGAGGTGCTGTGCAGTTCTTGAACCAGTATGGTTTAACCAAGGCCTTGAATCGTACTGAAATCTTGGAACGTAAATATGGCGAACGTTTCAAAGCGCCACAGTTACTCAAACAGAAAGTTGCTGAAGGCCAGCGTTTTTAAAACCTGAGTCTAAAAAGAGGAGCTTAGCTCCTCTTTTTTTATTTCAACGCTATAGAATTTCTAAGTTTGATATTCTCTCTAAATGACACATTTTGATCTGCTTTCCAGGCAATTTATGTTATAAAGTTACATGAGTTAGACATCCACGATGGGTACATGCATATGACTGATCACAGTTCACCTGAAAAATCACCTTGGGGTTGGAAAGCACTGATTATCTTCTGTATTTTAGGTGGATTATTCATGTTGTTTTTCTGGCTTGCGGTCAGTAATGAACCAGACTACATGCCAAGCCAGCAAAAGAAAGAAAATACCCAGCAGCATGCATTTAAGAATGCACCTGCGATGTCTCCAGAAGCTTTAGCCAAAGCACAGGCTGACCGTGAAGCTCGTCAGGCGACCTCTTCATCTCATCAGACTCATGAGACGAGCGTGGAAGAGCACAATATGTCTGCTGAAGAACATGCACAGATGGACAATGCTAGCCATGACGAAAATACCACTCATGGCCACTAAGCAGTTCCAAGATCAAATTTAAAAAAGCGAGGTTTTCCTCGCTTTTTTATTTTTTAGTCTTTTAAGCTGAGATACATATCTATATGTGGAATGCCACAATCCAGATATTCTTCACCCTGCACGTCAAAACCCAAGTTCTGATAAAAGCCAATCGCATGTACCTGTGAAGAAAGCTTTAGGAATTCACGTTGCTCTGTCTTGGCCTGATCAATCACAGCCTGCATGATATTTTGGCCGATACCCGTACCACGTGCCGACTGCAACACAGCTACACGACCAATACTGTGATTTTTTAATAAGCGTGCAGTTGCAACGGGTTGATCCTGTAAATAAGCCACAAAATGCGTAGAGATTGCATCCTCAGCATCCCATTCATCTTCGGGAGCAATTTGCTGTTCCTGAATAAAAACGGCTTCACGTATCACTCTGGCATCTTGGGCTAACTCCTCCCAGCTACCTGACATGATTTTAAGATTTTTATTGTTTAGCATTTAGAACCAATTCCCTGCTGATCCCACTGGTTATTCAATAACAATTCCAGTGAATGTTTTTGAATCCCATACATCTCTTTCAATGCCTGAATCTGGGCGAGAACAGCCTGATCGGGCTGTCCATAATCCTTCCGTTTGGTCGCCAGAATCATTTTATTTTTACTGGTGTGTTCTAGGGCCACAAATTCAAAGACCTTGGTTTCATACCCATACGCCTTAAGCAATAAGGCACGAATGGTATCCGTCAGCATTTCGGCTTGCTGCCCAGCATGGATGCCAAACTGCAACATTGGTGACAGCACTTTCGGACTCTGTAATTGCGGTCTTAACTCTTTATGACAGCATGGAGCACACATGATGATCTGTGCATTCAAGCGAATACCGCTATGGATTGCAAAATCGGTCGCCACATCACAGGCATGCAGAGCGATCATCACATCGAGACGTTCCGGTTCATAGGTACGCACATCGCCCTGGAAGAAATCCAGCTGGCTAAAACCAGATTGCTGCGCGACATTCTGACAGAACTCGACCATTTTCGGATTCAGCTCTACGCCGGTGACATACGGCGTCTGACCATGTTTTTGCATATAATCATATAGCGCACAGGTTAAATATCCCTTACCTGAACCAAAATCAACGATACGTAATCCTTGTTCCTGTGGCTGGATTTATGCCAGTGCGCCTGAGAAAATCTCGACAAATTTATTAATCTGTTTCCACTTACGCGCCATGCTCGGAATGATCTGGCCTTGCTGATCGGTGATTCCTAAATGCTGTAGGAATACACTGTCCTGATCGACATAACGCTGTTTAACCCGGTCATGGCCCTGCTCGGCTTTTGTCTTTGTAGAGGCAGGTTTAGCTTTACTTCGTGTCAGCATGGCCTTTTTCTTGTTTTTCTTCAGCTGCAATTCTTCCTGATCGGTAAACAGGTTAGCTTGCTTGCAACAGGCCAATAATTCCGTTACTTGAGTCAAGGCTTCATTCAAAGGATAGTTTTTGGTGACATCCTGAGTCTTGTATCGATAGACACAGCTCAAAACCTTCTGTTCATTGAGCGAAATGACTCTAAAGGTCATTTTCTCCAATTGTTCAAGTTCACCTTTATACTGACTTAAGATCAGACGATCAAAATGATCAGTTTCAAAGGCTTGCTGAAAAGCCTCCAAGAACTGTTGTTCCTGAACCGAGAGAGAAGTCGATGTCGACATAAGAAAAACCTGATATGAATTGCTGCTCAAGTTTAATTGTTCTTAACTTAAAAGCAAAATTGAATTATTATACAAGTGTATATTTAAAAAGAATGACAACCATGCAGAATGCTCCCCTAGTTCCAGATTATGATCACAATGAGGAACGGATTAATTATATTAGTCATGGCCTCGGTGCTGCACTGGCTTTAATTGCCGGTATTTTATTGATTATTAAAGGCTCTTATTTGAGTACCGGACAATGGATTGGCCTTTGGGTCTATGCTTTCAGCATGATTCTGCTGTTTTCCGCTTCGATGCTCTACCATATGTCTACTGCTGCTGACCGACGCTATTTTTACAAAAAAGTTGATCATACGGCAATTTACTACCTGATTGCAGGTACCTATACCCCGTTTCTATCGATTGCGATTCCAACAGCCAAAGCCCAGTATTTACTGATTGCCTTATGGGTGATTGCTGTACTGGGAACACTATTCAAGTTCATTTTCATCAACCGTTTCCAGAAACTTTCTTTGGTCGCTTATCTGGTCATGGGATGGCTGGCATTACTGGTTATGGACGATATGCAGCAGCACTTAAGTGCTCAATCTTTAACCTTTCTGATCATTGGTGGCTTAGCATACACTGTAGGTGCATTGTTTTACGCTTTAAAAAGAGTAAGATATACCCACGCTATCTGGCACATTTTTGTATTGATAGGCGCAGGATCACATTTTCTGTCTATTTATCTTTACGTGATTTAATCATCTCATTTCTCCATTTCAGTGACCCTGAGCGAGTTGAAACGAGAAGATTGCAGTTGTTTTTTTAAAAAATTACGCCTTTTTTAAAAAGATTACGCTTTTAAAACTAAGTTTTTTATTTTTAGTAAGTGTAAGGTTATTCATGGCGTCTTCAGATTCTATCGCTGTAACAGAAACTACAGCAACCAATTCAAAATTTCGTGTTTTAACAGCAAGTTTAGTAGGCACTACAATCGAGTTCTTTGATTTCTATATTTATGCCACAGCTGCCGTTATTATTTTCCCTTATCTGTTCTTCCCTACAAGTACAGATCCTATGACTGCGACTATTCAGTCGCTGGCAACCTTTGCGATTGCCTTTATTGCCCGTCCAATCGGTGCTGCACTGTTTGGTCATCTGGGAGACCGGATCGGACGTAAAGCGACACTGGTCGCTGCTTTACTGACCATGGGTCTTTCTACCGTTGCCATTGGTTTATTGCCAACTTATGCACAAATCGGTATTGCTGCGCCATTATTATTAGCTCTTTGTCGTTTAGGCCAAGGCCTTGGTTTGGGTGGTGAATGGTCAGGTGCGGTTCTACTGGCAACTGAAAATGCGCCAGAAGGTAAACGTGCCTGGTACGGTATGTTCCCGCAACTTGGTGCACCAATTGGCTTCATTCTGGCAACAGGCTCATTCTTGACACTTGGCGCATTCATGTCTGAAGCAGAGTTCATGCAATGGGGCTGGCGTATTCCATTTATCTCTAGTGCGCTACTGGTGATTATGGGTTTATGGATTCGCTTGAAACTGCATGAAACCCCTGCATTCCAGAACGTGTTGAAAAAGCAGAAAGAAGTGAATGTACCCTTCTTCGAAGTATTCAAAAAGCATTCTAAAATGCTGGTATTGGGTACCATCGCTGCGATCTGTACATTCGTGGTGTTCTACCTGACCACTGTATTCGCATTGCAATGGGGTACCAAACAGCTCGGCTATACACGTGAAGAATTCCTTCAATTGCAATTAGTTGCAACTCTGTGCTTTGCCGCGTTCATTCCACTTTCAGCAGTTCTTGCAGAAAAATTCGGTCGTAAGACAACTTCAATCGCGGTATGTGTGGTCTCTGCTATTTTCGGTATCTTCTTTGCCGACATGCTTGAATCAGGCAGTACGCTGGTTGTGTTCTTCTTCTTATGTATCGGCCTAGCGATCATGGGTCTAACTTATGGTCCGATTGGTACTGTATTGTCTGAAATCTTCCCGACTTCAGTACGTTATACCGGTTCTGCACTGACCTTTAACCTGGCGGGTATTTTTGGTGCATCTTTCGCACCATTGATTGCAACCAAACTGGCAACAACGTATGGCTTGTCTGCAGTAGGTTATTACCTCACAGCAGCCTCTATCCTGTCATTGCTTGCATTCTTGCTGATCCGTGAAACTAAAAATGATGATGTAAACAATCAGATCTAAAGATCTTGACAGATTAAGTCATCTCAATCAAAGCCAGCAGTTCATGCTGGCTTTTTTTATGATTTCACAACAAAAACTTGCTACTTCTTTGCGGATATTTCGGGAACAATCAAATAAATAAAGCCAAAGAATGAGGCAGAGTAATGCAGGATCTTATTGAGCAACTTACTCAAGAACAGCTGGTAGATATTGTGATTCTGCTAGAGGATGATAAAAAACTGGACGCCATTCGCTATATCCGGACGCATACAGCTTTAGATGAATCACAGGCGATACAGGTCATTGATGAAATTGTCAGAGAGCATGATCTGGCGCTTAATCGAGACAATAAAGGCAATATCGGCCCACGCTTTACTGATGATGCTGATGAAAATATTCCGGTGGTAACTACATCTTTGGAAGTTCCAGATCATCCCAACCTTAGCATCGCTAAAGATACTGAGGTGGCTGCACAGCAAGTCGGCAAACGTGTGCCCGGCCGTGAGATTGAAAAGAAAATCTGGATCACCGCAGCCGTTATTTTACTGATTATTATTGTGCTCTGGCTACTGCTTTAACAGCAGCGAATGAATCAGTTTTTTTTAGACCAATTCGATAATATCAATGGTTGGTGGTACGCGAAAACGAAATGGTACCCCTACCATGCCCGTTCCCACGGTCACAAATACATCTGCATGCTCATGCCGGTACAAGCCTTTTTTATGGCCCAGAATGGAAACCTTTTTCATCACATAATCCGTCAGCCAGGGTAACTCGACCTGCCCACCATGCGTATGTCCAGAAAGCATCAATGGTCGTGTTGGCAATTTCGGCACCATATCCACGGTATCTGGATTATGCGACAGAATCACCCAAGGCTTGTCTTGAGGCAGATCCGGCATTGCGCGCATATCGGTTTTTCCAGCCCAAAGATCCCCTACCCCTAACAGACGAAATTCATCAAACTCGACAATCTGCCCTTCAATATCCATGACCTGATTCACTTCCAGCGCATAACGAAGCAATTCCTGAATCGGAGGGCCAGGATACTGTTCATCATGATTCCCTGTCACCGAATATACCGGCGCATGAATTTCCTTTAAGACAGCCAGCTCCTGTGCCAGTTTATTTTCCGGTTCATAGGTCCAGTCCCCTGCAACCACCACCAAGTCCGGTTTCAGATGGTTCAGCTTATGTACAATCTGTCTTAACTGGCGTTCATGTCCAGAAAACAGACCAATATGTAAATCTGCAATCAGGGCAATCCGTACCGGTTTTTTAAGTTTCTGTTGAGGATTGATTTGATAAGGCGTGGTTTTAACCCGAATCAAATGCGGCTCGATAAACCGTGCATAACTGAGTACGGCACTAATCACGAAAATAAAAATAGACTCATGAATCGAATAGTAGCCCATCCATCCTGCATAAATACTGAAGAACACCAGCGGAATCAGCAAATAGGCCAGATAGAAAGCCAGCAGGTGACAAAATGCTTTAAAGGGATGAATGGTTTCTGTACGCGACTGACTCGACCAGGCCTGATAAACTGCCCAAACGGCAAGAATGGCCATGCCTAGATAAAAATAAAAAAGTACGGAACTGGTATCCCACATAGATTTGCCTTGTCGAGTCGAGGAGCTGATTAGTGGCTTTATATTTATCTTTTCATAGCTGGCAATTATACTCAATCCAAATTTTTCAGTCTTTGATGTTTATGGTAAATGCTCCCCACGCTTCCGCTCATTCAAAACCCTCTGGCTTATCAAAAGCTTACCGCTATAAAGCTGGCATTTTACTGAGCTGCAGCCTGGTACTCGGCATTCCTGCTTGCAGTACGCTGCCTCCGCAAACTGAACAGCCTAGCCGGATGGCATTTGAAACGGATACATCGCAAACCAGTCTGGCCCAGATTGTTGAACCTTTACGTCGGCAGAATATTGGCCTGACCGGTTATCACGTGTTACCAGATCCGCTCGAAGCACTCGCTGCACGTATCCAGCTGATTAATAAAGCGGAACGCAGTCTGGATCTGCAATATTATATCTGGGATAACGACCGTATTGGTGCACTGGCTCTGCATGCCCTCATTCAGGCAGCAGACCGTGGCGTAAAAGTCCGTCTACTAATGGATGATAACAATGCCAAGAAAATGGAAGGTATTTATCTGGCGCTGGACCAGCACCAGAATATTGAGGTCAAACTGTATAACCCCTACCGTTTCCGTAAATACCGTGCCATGGATATGCTGCTGGATCTAAAACGGATCAACCGCCGCATGCACAACAAAAGCTTTATTGCCGATAACCAGATTGCCCTGATTGGTGGCCGTAATATGAGTAACCAGTATTATAACGTCAGTGACAGTTATCAGTTCTCTGATGTAGATGTGATGTTGGTCGGTGCCGCTTCTGATGAAATCATTCATTCTTTTGATGAATACTGGAATGATGATTATGCCTACCCGGTGCGGCAGATCGTTAATCCTCGCCATCACACGCTACGCTACCCGAGCCTGAAACAGCAGCTGGAAGAATATAGCCATGATACTGCAATCCAGAATTACCTGAATCTGGCCAATCGTTCTCAGGCTTTCGATAAATGGCTGGAACACAATATTCAGCTTGATTGGGTAGAAGCTGAAGTCGTTAAAGACCCACCAAGTAAAATCAAGTCAAAGGCTAAAACTGAAGATCACTTGAACTTCCAGTTACTACAGCATCTGGAAAAACCGGAAGAGAGTGTGGATATTGTGTCGGCCTATTTTGTACCGGAAAAACAGGGTGCAGAACGTCTCAAGAAACTGGCTTCAGAAGATGTCAAAGTCCGAGTACTGACCAATTCCTATAAGGCCAATGACGTGCCGCTGGTCCATGCCTTTTATGCTAAATATCGTCAGGAATTGCTGGAAAATGATGTAAAGCTCTATGAGTTTTTGGCCGCGCCAGATGCCGACAACCTGAATGCCAATACTGAAGAGCTGGCACAAAAAGCGAAGGTCAGCTTAAAAGGCCTGAGCCGTTCCAGCCTGCATGCCAAACTGATGGCCATTGACCAGAAACAGGTATTTATCGGTTCTTTTAATTTCGATCCGCGTTCAGCTTATTTGAATACTGAAATTGGCGTATTGCTAAATAGTCCTAATCTGGCCCGTGCAGTACACGAAACCATGGACAAGAATTTAAGCAAGTATGCCTATAAGTTGGTTCTAGATGCCAACCAGAACATTAACTGGAAAATCCACAATGCCAAAGGTGAAACAAAGACCTTTAAAAAAGAGCCAGGAATGAAGTGGTATCAAAAAGCCTCAATAAAATTCCTGTCAATCCTCCCGATCGAAGGTTTTATGTAATGAATATCTCTGAGTATTTCTAATAAAAAAGCCTCTTAATGAGGCTTTTTTAATACTTTGGCTTGCAACCTTTGCAAACCCTCCAGCATATTTTCATGTACTAATGCAGTCAGGCTTTCTACTGTATGCCCTTCAGTCGAAATTGCTGGTAAGGCCATCAGATGAGCTGTCACTTTAGGCATTTCCAGAACATTCTGTACATGTTTGGCAAAACTGATGTTCCCAATAAAAGGCGCCACCATATCCAGTTCACCCTGCTGATTCACATAACAGATCAGACAGATTTGTACCGGACGTTGCGCTTCAATCGCTGCACCCAGAATACGTCCATAAATTTTTTTAATTGAGCGTCCATCAGATGTGGTCGCCTCAGGAAAAAATAGAACTGGAATATTCTGTTTCAGGAAGCCGGTAATCTGTTCACGGATTCTGACCGAATCTCCTGAACCACGCTTGATAAATAAGGTGCCACCACCTTTAGCCAGCTTGCCTAGAATTGGCCAATTTTCAATTTCAGCTTTGGCCAGAAAAAACACTCGCGCGCCTGAACCCAAAACGGCGATATCCAGCCAGGACACATGATTGCTCACCCATAATGCCGGCTCACGTGGAATCACGCCATGGACCTGAACCTCAATATTAAATACCTTGCACAACTGGCGACAGAAATACTGCACATATCGGGTATTGTTCGGATTATTCGGATCTTTATACAAACCATGACGGTAAACCAGATAAAACCCCTGGCTGATGGCTGCTAATGCAGAAGTCGTTTTTCTTGTATAAAGAAAGAATTTTGCAAAACCTTGTATCTCAGGTGATTGATTTTGTACAGTCGAGTTCATAAAAAGATCACTAAATCCTAAACAAGATACAGGGAATATCCACGAATTAAACCCATTTTATACTGTTCATGTCCAACTTGCATTGATAATAAAAAACGACCAAGTACATCTATATTTTCAATTTAAATTCATTAAATGAATTAAATAAAATAAATCAATCGAAATATTAGATTAAAAAGGATGCTCATCATGCAAGATGAAACAGTGAAATCAGCTGAGATGATTCGGCCCTTAAAAGTATTGAGCTATATCTTGGGTGGTACCCTGTTATATACGGCGCTGCTCGTAACACTTGCACAACTGTTTGTCACGGCACTCTAAAACAAAGCCCGCTATTTCAGTATCTGTAAAGTTCATTTTCAACTAAAATGAAGTTTTCAACTGGAGATTGGCCTGAGTGGAATATTTTGAGCAACATCAGGGAAAAGAACGCGTCATACTGGTCAGTGTGAGCGTACAAATGCTGGATGACCTTGATGCTGAAGAGTTTCATCTGTTAGCTCAATCTGCAAATGCCGAAATTCTGGAACATCTCTTTGTTCAACGCTTAAAACCGGATGCCAAATTTTTTGTGGGTTCAGGAAAAGCAGAAGAAATTGCTGAACGGGTCAAAGAATTGGATGCCAATCTGGTCATTTTCGATCATGCGCTGACACCTGCCCAAGCACGTAACCTTGAAAATGTGGTGCATTGCCGGGTGGTTGATCGTACCGAACTCATCCTCGATATTTTTGCACAGCGTGCCCGTACCTATGAAGGGAAACTGCAAGTTGAACTGGCACAATTACAGCATCTGTCTTCACGACTGGTTCGTAGCCGTACCAATCTGGATAGCCAGAAAGGCGGGATCGGTCTGCGTGGTCCGGGTGAAACCCTGCTAGAAACAGATCGCCGTTTATTGCGTATCCGCATGGGGCAGCTTAAAGCTAAAATAGAAAAAGTTCGCCAAACCCGTATTCAGGGCCGTGTTGCACGCCAAAAAGCGGCTGTTCCAACCGTGTCTTTAGTAGGTTATACCAATGCGGGAAAATCTACCTTATTCAATATTCTGGCCGATAGCGATGTTTATGCAGCAGACCAACTATTTGCGACTCTGGATCCAACTTTAAGACGCCTGCAATGGGACGGCGTCGGTAATCTGGTACTGGCAGATACGGTAGGCTTTGTGCGTAATCTTTCGCATTCACTGGTCGAATCTTTTAAAGCAACTCTGGAAGAAACCGTTGAAGCCACCCTGCTTTTGCATGTGATTGATTCCAGCAGTCCGGAAATGCTTGAACAAATTGAAGCCGTTGAAAAGGTGCTCAAGGAAATTGGTGCCGACGTCCCGGTGTTACGAGTTTATAATAAAATCGACTGTAGCGGTGAAGATGCCAAAATCATTTATCGCCAGCCCGGTCAGCCTGAACGGGTCTATGTTTCAGCACATAGTGGTGAAGGTCTGGATCTGTTACGCAAAGCCGTGCATGAAGCATTAATGGGTCAGATTCAGCACTTTGAACTGGTATTGAAACCTGCCTATGGCAAACTGCGCAATCAACTTTATGCGCTGAACGTGATTCAGTCTGAACATTATGATGATGAAGGTCAGTTACATATCGATGTACGGATTGCACCTCCGAAGCTGGAACAGTTGATCAAACAGGCTCATTTACCGATAGAAGAAATTCTGGGATCTCAAGCACTTCAATTCCAGCGTCCACTTGAAGAGTTTGAAATCCAGCGTAAGATCGAGTAAAACTTGATAAGTAAACTTTTAAATGACATCACCAATGAACTGGATAAAACATATTGACTGGCCAGCATGGATCAGCACTCTCCTCTTAATTATTGTATTTCGTGAAGCTTCAGTCTGGCTAATGACCCAGCTAGATCATCCTGAATTGGGCAACCTGGTCGGACTCATCAGCCTGCTAGTCACCTTATTTGCCTGGCGCTATTTTGGCAAAATTCCAGCGCGTCTGGTGGATACTAATAACAAGCTGATGAAAGAAAGTGCCTTCGCTTTTTTACCGATTAGTGCAGGCGCGCTAATTATGTTGATGCATATGGGACAAAAAATTCCGGCCTTTATGCTGGTGTTATGCCTGAGTACTCTGCTCCCTCTTTGGATCTACGCCAAAATGGCAAAACGCTGGTTATAGGAGTCGCACATGTTTTCTGTTCTTTATGGCTTTGCGATTACCTTAATTGCTTATCTGCTTGCCAAACCCTGCAATCGTGTTATTCCGCAAATTCCTGTGATTGTGTTTAGCATGTTCCTGGTGCTGGTGATTTTATTGGTGCTGGGTATTCCTTATGAGCATTATATGGATGAGGTCAATCCACTGTTTAACCATTTGCTTGGTTATGTCACAGTTGCACTGGCGATTCCGCTAGCCGCCATGCGTTATGATGACCTGCCACTGAAAGCTATTGTCGGAATTCTGGTTTTTGCCAGTATCAGTGCGGTCGCCTTACCGATGGGTCTCGCCTATTTACTACATATGTCTTCTGGCGACATCATGGCCTTTGCCACCCGTGCAGTCACGACACCAATTGCAATTAATATTGCGACCTTACTGGAGGCACCTGTTAGTCTGGCCATTCTGATCGTCATTTTGTCTGGCGTAATTGGTGCAGCATTTTCACCATTTATTTTACGACATATCAATGATGAGCGTGCTTCAGGTCTGGCTCTAGGTCTAGCAGCACATGCGATTGGTACAGCTCAAGCCTGGCAGCGTGGCAGTGTTGCCGGACGTTATGCTACGTTTGGCATGGCAGTGAATGCCGTTTTTACTGCGATCTGGTTGCCAACTTTTATACTTTATCTGCAAAAAATGTGACTCATCAATCAATATTTAACGTTTGTTTCTGAATGAAACTATTCTTACTATAGGGAAATAAAGAATTTTTCACTCAGGAACAGACCTATGAAAAAGGTTCAATTATTATCCTTTTTAGCCCTGACCTTTTTCAGTCATCTGGCTTTCGCTTCCGATATTTCAGGCACCTGGAGAAGTATTGACGATAAAACAGGATCAGCTAAAGCGATTCTGGAAATTCGTGAAACTTCAAATGGTGTTTATACTGCCAAAATTACCAAGATTACGCCTCGTCCTGGCTATACACCGCGCGAAACCTGTGTTTCCTGCCCTGCACCTTATACCAATAAACCGATTCTTGGTCTGGATGTACTCACCGGCTTAAAGGATGCAGGCAATAATAATTTCTCTCAAGGTAAATTGATTGACCCTTTATCCGGCAATATTTACAACACCAAAGCTAAATTAAGTGCCAATGGCAAACGTCTAATCCTACGTGGTTATGTAGGTGTTTCAGCCTTGGGACGCAGCCAGACTTGGATTAAACAAGATTAATTCATGACTTAGTGCACAGAAGCTTGCATTTTCATGCATTAAGTTGTATCAATATTAGACAGATGCTTTTTTTATACAATATAAAACATGCATATAAATATTAGATTCATTTGCTTTAACAGGCTTAGCATCAAACGGATTTTGATGCGCAATATAAGGAGATAGAATGCAAGACATTACCATGTTAAAGATCTTACTGAATTTCTCTGCTTTTACTGAAAATTCAGTAACAAAGCAATTAACATCGACAGGTTTCTGTCATGGGGAATCAACAGGCTTAAAGCAGATTGACCGAGCGATCTGCAACGCTCATTACTCTAAAATCAACCAAAATTAAAAAACCACACGCTTGTGTTTGGGATAGTTTGTTTCATCTATGAAAAAAGGATAAATATAAATGAATAAATCTAAATTAGGATTAATGCTCATTGCTACATTCATGACTGGGACCATTTATGCACAAGACTTGACCGGGACATGGCAACAAATCGATGATAAGACTGGTTCACCCAAAGCACTGATTGAAATCCGTCAGGACAGCAATGGTACTTATGCCGGCAAAATTGTCAAAGTAACGCCTCGTCCAGGTTATACCCCACAAAAAACCTGTAATAAATGTCCTGCTCCTTATACCAATCAGCCGATCTTGGGGATGGACGTACTGACAGGTTTAAAACAGGTCGGTGATAGCGTGAATTATGAAAAAGGTCGTGTGATTGATCCATTGGCAGGTAAAATTTACGATGCCAAGGTTCGTCTAAGCAGCAACGGCAAACGTTTAACCCTACGTGGTTATGTGGGTGTTTCTGCTTTAGGCCGTAGCCAGACCTGGATCCGTCAGGAATAAGTTCACACTTTTTCTCAAAGCTGCCAAACAGGCAGCTTTTTTTATAAATTTAATTCCATGATTTTTAATTATTTATTGACTATTTGTGCAATCTTCCTAACATGTGCGGGCAATAATGAAAAGTTCTTTGGAATGATGGATATGTTAAAGAAGATACTCCTTGCCACATTGACTACAGGATTCATGATGAACCTGTGGGCTCAAGATATTAGCGGAACCTGGCAGCAGATTGATGATAAAACTGGAGCAGCAAAAGCCATCATTGTCATCGAAAAAGAAGCAAATAATACTTACTCAGGCAAGATTGCGAAAATCACGCCACGTCCAGGTTATACACCACGCGAAAAATGTAATAAATGCCCAGCCCCTTATACCGATCAACCGATTTTAGGCATGACTATTCTAAAAGGCCTGAAACACGTTGAAGGCACCAAAAATTATGAAAAAGGTCGTGTCATTGATCCATTGGCAGGTAAAATTTATGATGCCAAGGTTCGTCTAAACAATACCGGCAAGCGTTTAACGCTACGTGCCAGTGTGGGTGTTTCAGTTCTGGGCCGCAACCAGACCTGGATTCGCGCAGACTAATCATCAGCACAATAAAAAAGCCACGTTCAACGTGGCTTTTTTGAGCTTTAAATATTTTAAAATACCGGATTATCGACGGCAAACATTTGCTGGTCTTCCAGTCGATAAGCCATCAGCTGATTACCCCAGACACAACCACCATCGACATTCTGAATTCGCTCAGAAATGGTTTTACCCTGTAAGGCAGCCCAATGCCCAAATACAATTTGATGGGTTGCGGCAGTTTTCGATTCAAATTCAAACCAGGGCTTAAAGCCTTCCGGCATTGGATCATTCAGAGAGTCTTTAAAACTGTATTCTAAACGTCCTTCTGTATCGGTTAAACGCATCCGGGTCAGGTAATTCACGATACAGCGTGTACGCTCATGACCTTCTAATTCATCTGACCAGAGTGTAGGCTCTTTCCCAAACATTTCCTTTAAGAAAGTATCCACCACCTCAAAATCATCATGGGCAATAATGGCTTCTACTTCTTTAGCCAATTCAGCCGTCTTGGCTGCATCCCAGATATTGGGAATACCGGCATGGGTCAGTACCGTCTGTTCATTCGGAAACAGACACATCGGCTGTTTACGGATCCAGTCAATTAACTCATCACTGTCGATCGCATCAATCACATCACGGACATTATCCTTGTCTTTAATCGGCTTAATACCGCGTGCATAAGCCAGCAAAGTCAGGTCATGATTACCCAGCACTGTTGCCGCCACGCCATTATCGACAAGCTTTTTAATGAAGCGTAATGCACCCAGCGAGTTTTCCCCTCTAGCCACCAGATCACCAGCAAACCAGACAAAGTCCTGATCAGGATCAAAACGGATTTCTTTCAGCAGTGCCTTCAAGGCTTCAAAACAGCCTTGTACATCACCAATCACATAATTGTATCGAACAGTGCGGGTCATTATTTTTAAGCTACCATTTGATCAGATAAAGCCACAAATTGGGCAAGTGTAAGTGTCTCTGGACGTGCCATTGGATCCACACCTGCCTTTTCAAAACCATCTTCAACCAGCATCCCTTTCAGGCTATTACGCAAAGTCTTACGGCGCTGGGTAAATACATGCGATACCAGACGAGCCAAAGCTTTTTCATTTTTTGCCACGATCGGTTTTACATCATATGGCTCCAAACGGAACACGGCAGAAGTCACTTTTGGTGGCGGATTAAAAGAACCTGGCGGCACTTCAAACAGAAAAGTCGGTTTGCAGTAATACTGGATCATCACCGACAAACGACCATATTCTTTGGTGTTCGGCGAAGCTGTAATACGATCGACCACCTCTTTTTGTAGCATGAAATGCATGTCTTTCACTTTGTCACCAAATTCCAGGAGATGGAACAACAGTGGTGTCGAAATGTTATAAGGCAGGTTTCCGACTACACGTAGCGGACGACCTTCTTCAAACAAATTGGTGAAATCGTATTTCAGTGCGTCTGTTTCAATAATGGTTAAACGTTCAGGATGCGGCACACGACCCGGCAAACCAGCGGCCAAGTCACGGTCCAGCTCAAGTACGGTCAAGGCATCACATTCACCAATTAAAGGAGATGTCAAAGCAGCCAGACCCGGACCAATTTCAACAATATTTTCGCCTGCACGCGGATTTACGGAACGCACAATTTTGGCAATGACACGTTGGTCATGTAAGAAGTTTTGACCAAAACGCTTACGCGTGTGATGCCCTTCATCTTTTGGGTTTAAGGCATTAATCTGATACATAGACATTTCCAACGTGTAATAAAGACGAGATCATTGACGCGCTAAATCCAGCGCCAAATCCACAGCCACATGTAAGCTTGAGCTTTTCGCAAGGCCTGTACCTGCGAGGGAGAGTGCTGTGCCGTGATCGACAGAAGTTCGGATAAACGGTAAGCCCAAAGTAATATTGATGGCTTCACCAAAGCCCTGAGATTTTAACACAGGTAAGCCCTGATCGTGATACATCGCCAGAACAGCATCGGCATCTTTCAAGTTTTCAGGAGTAAATAAAGTATCTGCAGGCAAGCTCAGGCTCATATTGATACCTTGAGTACGGTAAGTCTCCAGTACTGGATTGATGACTTCAATCTCTTCCATCCCCAGATAACCGCCCTCACCTGCATGTGGGTTTAAACCACAGACCAGAATATGCGGATGTTCAATTTTGAATTTGGATTTCAGGTCGTGAATCAGGATATTAATCACCTGATGCAGGCGTTCCGGAGTAATCGCATCAGCAACTGCACGAAGTGGAAGATGTGTGGTTGCTAAAGCCACGCGCAAGGTTTTGGTTGCTAACATCATCACCACACGCGGTACACCTGCGAATTCCTGGTAATACTCGGTATGACCGCTAAAATGGATGCCTGCATCGTTAATTACCGACTTTTGCACTGGTGCAGTCGCTACACCCACGCTTTTATTCGTCATAGCATATTCAGCTGAACGACGTAGCTGCTCCAGTACATAAGCGGCATTATGGCTATTCAGCTGTCCTAGTACTACCGGCTCTTTTAAAGGCACGTGCTCGACATAAAGCTGACCTTTTTCTGAAGAAGTCGTTTGCCCTGTATATTCAATCAGTTCAACCAGAAGTTTTAACTGCTGCGCCCGTTGACGGAGCATTTCCAGATCGGCAAGTACCACCAATGGACGTTCATCAATACGATCCGCCAAACTCAGGCAGATATCTGGACCAATTCCGGCAGGTTCACCACTGGTAATATATAAAGGCAGCATGACTTTCTTCTGTATTATCAATTGTCCTTATTTTAGTACAAATTTCACAGGGAAAGTTCTAGATAAAGGTTTAGATGATGTTTATTCAAATAATACTGTACCTTTCTCATTATATTAAAGAGAGATAAAACCGGACTGACATCAATGAACCCTATAAAGAGTTTCAGGCAATCATCTCAATACTCGACATGTTTAGCTTTTGGCATTTTCAGGGAGGATTACCTCCAGTTTAGAAAGCAAACCTAAGCAGAATCGAAGACGGGCCATTTGTTCAAGAAATACATATTAAAAAACAAGTGAATCCATTCATACAAAGATGTACCCCTAGTCTTAGGTCCGTTTTATTATTTAATGATTAATCATATGTGTTTATAGGCTAAAAATCCTACTGGTCATTTATTGAAAGACGTTGTAAAATACAGCGCTTGAAATTTTATATTTTCATTGTGGTTCTCCCGGCTTTCGGGTAGAATTCGGTCTCCTTTTGTTTGGACAGCTTCCATAGTCCAAACCAACTATAATAGGTAGTGGTTTAATGAAAACTCTCAGCGCTAAGCCAGCTGAAGTTCAACACGACTGGTACGTTGTTGATGCTTCTGGCAAAACTTTAGGTCGTCTCGCGACTGAAATCGCTCGTCGTTTACGCGGTAAGCATAAAACTTCTTATACTCCTCACGTTGACACTGGTGATTACATCGTTGTTATCAATGCTGAGCAAGTTCAAGTGACTGGTAACAAATCACTTGACAAGAAATACTATCGCCATACTGGTTTCCCTGGTGGTATTCGTGAAACTAATTTTGAAAAATTAGTTGCTCACAAACCAGAAGAAATTTTCCAACGCGCTGTAAAAGGCATGTTGCCAAAAGGTCCTCTTGGTTATGCAATGATCAAAAAAATGAAAGTGTACGCTGGTACTGAGCATCCACATACTGCTCAACAGCCACAAGTTTTGGACATCTAAGGGATACAGCACATGGCTACTAACTATGGTACAGGTCGCCGTAAGACCGCAACTGCACGTGTTTTCCTATCTGCTGGTACTGGTAAACTCGTAATCAACAACCGTTCTTTAGAACAATACTTCGGTCGTGAGACTGCTCGTATGGTTGTTCGTCAACCTCTAGAACTTCTTGAAGCGACTGAGAAATATGATCTTTACATCACTGTTGCTGGTGGTGGTATCGGTGGTCAAGCAGGCGCTATCCGTCACGGTATTACTCGTGCACTGATCGCTTCTGACGAAACTCTTAAACCTGCTCTTCGTCAAGCTGGTTTCGTTACTCGTGATGCTCGTGAAGTTGAACGTAAGAAACTTGGTTTACGTAAAGCTCGTAAACGTCCTCAATTCTCTAAACGTTAATTCGTTTACCGAATCGGACAAAAAACCCTGGTTTATTCCAGGGTTTTTTTATGGTTTTAAAATGACCACTTAATATTATCTTTATTGTCATTGTTCATGCACATCCTTACCCCATACTCCTTCATGACACCAGAAGGATTTGGTCAGATAATAATTCGCAACACCGATGATAATAAACAGAATGATTAAGCCGAAATTCATGATCATGTTGTTCTGCTCCTTTCATTTTTTTCTCTACTCTACCCTGCCTTAGTCCAATTGGCTTTTTATGCTTCGTGCTTTTTAGGTTGATTTTTAGTATCCTAGTCTATTCATTAGAACTTAATCAGGATTTATGTCAGTCGAAAGCGCGCCACTTCAAGGACTCACCTTATATAGCCATGCCGATGACTTTCGTTCCCATTGGATTCGCTACGTACTTGCCGAAAAGCAGATTAAATATAACCTGATCCTGGTCGGTAGTGATGATGAAGATCTGGCCAGCCTCAATCCTTATAACCAGCTGCCCATGCTGATTGAAAATGATTTAAAATTATTCAATACCAGCATCATTTCCGAATATATAGACGATCGTTACCGCCAGAACAAGCTCTATGCAGATGCTCCCATGCCTCGTGCGGAACAGCGACAATATATCTGGCGTTTTGAAAATGACTGGCTCAAACTGGCCGATATTATGCTATGTCATCCGGATACTCTGGATACTGCAGCCAAAGTGAAGGCTCAAAAACAGTTGCATGATATCCTGATTTCATTAACGCCCCTGTTCCAGCATTTCCCTTATTTTATGTCGGAACATTTCAGCATCTTGGATTGCATGCTGGCTCCCATTTTCATTCGACTTAAAAGCATGGGAGTAGAATTACCTCGACAACAATGTCGTCCATTTTATTTATATTGCCAGCGAGTTTTTAGCCGTCCTGCATTTGCAAAATCCATGACCTTGCAGGAAAAAAACCGCTACCAAGAGCAAATCAAACCTGTAGAGAAACATCATGTCTGAACAAGAATTCAACTTAAGTCCTACCCGTCCCTATATGGCACGTGCAATCTATGAGTGGATTTGCGATAACAATATGACGCCTTATCTGCTGGTCGATGCTACACGTCCAAACACCATGGTACCCGAGCAGTTTATTAAAGATGGCCAGATTGTCCTGAATATTGTGCCGCATGCAGTTCATGCGCTGAATATGGATAATGAAGCCATCACCTTCTCAGCACGTTTTGGTGGTGTATCACGTGATATCTATGTACCGATGGCAGCAGTCCTCGGGATCTATGCACGTGAAAATGGTCAAGGATTATTCTTTGATCCAAATGAATATGAGCATACACAAAGTGATGAAGATGCTTTAAAATCAAGCACTGAAGAACAGCCTGAGCCCGCAAAGAAAAAACCAACCCTAAGGTTATTAGATTAAAAATAATGGAGTAAGTGAATGGCTTTTGATTTAGTACAATATTTTGTTGAACAGATAGAAACTCAAAAGCCTGAGCTTCTACAAGGCTATACAAAAGAAGAAAGACGTAAATATATTTCAGAAATCAATGCTCTCACTTTAGGCAAACTGATTAGCGAATGGCGTAACAATCCGCAAAAAATATATAATGAAATCAAGCATCCAGATAAACTTTATATTCTGGAAATCGCCCGTCACCTGACTACCCGAGTGGAAAACAAGTCAACTTTACCGAAACCCGAGCTGGAGCAGCTCACGTCTGAAATTTTCCATTTTCAGCTGACTGAATTGAAGCAGTTACATGATACTGGCAATCATAATCAGACCAGTATCCAAGAGCTGTTGAAAGGACAAATTGAACATTTGTCTGGGCAAGCAGATGATTGGGTTTGGACAACAAATAACCTAACAGAACTCAAAGGCTCTAAACCAATTCATGAAGAAGAGCTATCATTAGAAGCATCAATGAAGGAGTTTAGCCAAATGGTTCATCAAAATAGCCAGCATCATGATGTTGAAGAAGTTGCTGTTGTAGAAACACCAACCTGGGCAAAAATCGTTGAGCCAGTGGTTGCGCTTGCGATTCTTTGGGTATTGATTGAAGCAGTATTACGCGTATTTGCATAACTACTTCAACCTCAAAAATTTAGTTTTACTAAAAGCCAATGAGATATTGGCTTTTTTTATTCTTTAAATTTATCAGGGAATGAAGTGAATCTATTTTTTCAACTGAAATTTTTACCTAATTAGTTCCATAATCCATTCAAAATATTTTGTTACATCTTTTAGATTAAGATGAGATTATAGATCAAAAAATAATCACAGAATCATTTCACATATCATTAAATAAAAAGATAAATGCATCACATAATTAAAAAGTACAAGTTAAAAATTAAAATCCAAAGTAAGCCATTAAATTTTATATGGTTTTTACTTCAATTGTAATTTACTCCCCCATTTTTATAATGAATTTGAATGAAAAAGATAATATTTGAACTTCATCAAATACAACTAACGCATCAACTATTTTTATAACAGGGAAATAATTATGGCTAAGGTAACCTAAGATACACTTACAGACATTGATGGTTTCGTTGCTGCAGCATTAGCTGATGGTGAAAGCGGCTTGGCTTTAGCAACTCAAGGTGGTGGCAATATCGATCTTGAACTCGCAGCAGCCGGCAATACAGAAGTGATTCGCGCAAAACGCCGTGTAGCGAATTCATTAAATCTGAATGACTCGATTGAAGATATTCTGATTACGCTGGGCAAGCAATATCATCTCATTCGCCCACTCGAAAAGAATAACAATGTATTCCTGTATCTTGTACTGGATCGTTCTAAAGCAAACCTGGCTATGGCTCGTCATGAGCTTAAATCTTTTGAACAAGGTTTAGACTTTAGCTAATACACAGTTTTCCCCTTTATTTCATGCAATAAAGGGGATCCTTATGCGCTTCACCCAATAAAATATAAACTTTAATCGAGACTTAAAATGCATAGGCATTATATTCATATTGGAATAGCAGGTTTAAGTATTCACGATGCAGATGAACTAAAAAAAACTTTACAACACATCATTCCTGACCATTTTATCCTGCAATGGAACACTGCTTCCGATCCTCATCTCGATTGCCTGTTTGTATATGAATACTTTCTTGAAACAGAGGGTATTCAACGTGTTCTCAAAAACCAAAAATGCCCTTATTTATGCATTTCTAAAAATACTCAATACTCGAACCAGATTATAAATAATACGCTCGCTTTACCCCTGCAAAATACACAAAATCTCAAGCACTGGTTTGAGCAAAACGTCCTAAATTCAGAAATTACCTCAGAAATAGAAGAACCTATATTTTCAGCCCCCGTTCAGAGCCAGGAATCTTCTAACCATCCTTACACCATTAACTTTTTTAAAGAGATGCTGCATCCTGAAAAAGGTAAATTACATCTCTATGATCAGCATGGCACCATTGCCATTATTGACTCAGCAAAAAACCTGGCCTGGTTAAACAAAGACCGGGCTGAAACTGGCACAGACTTTTCTTTTCAATATGACTTCGCATCTACTAGCGACCTCTTAAAAGTGACACGTAGAGAAACGCAGATTCTCCAAGACTGGTTATGGAATTTTTTCTGGAACTCGCCTAGTTTTGCTCAGATCGCACCTGAAGATGATCACTATAAAATTCACTACTGGCCAAAGCTGGCTCATTCGCTGCATAAAAAACGTATTTTTCAGATATCTGCCTGCTTTATTCAAGGCGCTAAAATTTCAAAAATTGCTGAGCAACATGCGATTTCCTTACTTACGCTTCGACAATTTATCGCAGCCAGTATGGCTTCGGGAAATATTGAAAAAATTAATGCTTGGGAAAGTCGCTATCGCACCACTGAGCCAGTTGAAAGAATAGAACAGCAAAGTTTCATTAAAAGCTTTTTTGGAAAGCTTCGATTTAAATTTGGATTTTAATAAAGTAAATACTTATGATTTTACAACAATATAAAATCGTTTTTGCGGGTTCCATGGGTGCAGGTAAAACAGCCGCAATACGTTCCTTATCTGATATACCAGTGCTACTCACTGAGGCACTGAATACTGACGACCGCAGTCATTCAAAAATGGAAACCACGGTAGGAATTGATTATGGTGAAATTACATTAGAAGATGGAACCAAAATTGGCCTGTATGGGACGCCTGGACAAAGCCGCTTTGACTTTATCTGGCCTGTCATCTGTCAAGGCGCACTAGGTGCTATTATTCTCATTGATCATACAGTGAATGATCCGATCCAGGAACTGGAAAGCTATATCGAAGTATTCCAGGAATATACCAATAATATTGCCATTGGGATTACGCATAGTGATCTTGAAAGCCCTCATTTTATCCAGATTTATAAGGACTGGCTGATCCAGCAGGATCTCTATACCCCCCTCTTTTTTGTAGATGCTCGTCAAAAAGACGACATCTTGCTTCTCTTAGAAGCCCTCATTACTTCAATCGAAGTCAACCATAACCTCATGAGCTAAGGATTAAAGCATGCTTACTATACAAGAAAGACGTCAAGCTCCCGAAGCCCTCGTTCAGCATGCCAAACAGCAAATTCAGGAGATCATTAGCAATGTTCGTGGCGTATATTATGTAATGGTCTGCTCAACAGATGGGTTTGAATTGGCCACAATTCATAAGAAAGACAACTATAACAATAGCAAGCTTGCTGCTGTGAGCAGTTCGATTTTAGCGATGGTTTCTGCATTTACTAAAGAGATCCATCTTACTGGCTGTCAGAGTATTACTTTGGATGCAGAAAATGGAAAAGCCATTTTGACAGCAGTTGCAGCACCGAAACACCCTCTTATTCTGGTCACTTTAGCTGAAAAAGACATTTTATTGGGTCAGGCCCTGTATATGCTGAAGAATGCCACACAGTCCATTATCGCTGCAGATCAATAATAACTAGATTCAAAAAGGCTTAAATTTATTTAAGCCTTTTTCTATTTCATCTTTATTTCACGCATAAAAAAAGCCCCCTGCATGAGCAGAGGGCTTTTGGAATAATGAGCTGGCGATGACTTACTCTCACATGGGAGACCCCACACTACCATCAGCGCTAAGAGGTTTCACTTCTGAGTTCGGGAAGG